>CAZPYW010000048.1:9156-10567 GCA_964590095.1 uncultured Oscillospiraceae bacterium
AGCTTGAGGGTTTCTGTGTTTGGCACCGTATCGCCGTTTTCCCAGCGCGAGACGGCCTGCCGCGTGACAAATACGCGCTCGGCAAGCTGATCCTGAGACAGACCATGCTTTGTTCGCAGCGCAAGAATGATATCCTTCGTTTCCATTGCTTCATCGCCTCCGGAAGCAGCATACCACATTTTTGTGGAATTGGAAAGCAACACGCTGTTGCCTGCTGCCTGTTGGAACAATTCTATGACGTGCATAATTATGTATAAATGCTATTTTATACGTTTTATGCAAATTCGTGCGTCCTTATGCACGAACCAGGATTCGTCTGTATGGAATATATTAAAGACGCAGAGAAAACCAGTGCTGTTTCCTCTTGCAATATGCAGTAAACCATAAGAACTGCTGCGACAGTGTCATGAAAACGGCAAATTGTATAAAACGCACATGCGAAACCGGAATTGGCGAATATTGATTGTATATATGTACAATCCTGTGAAAAGTTATTCATTTAAGCTTGACATTTCGCGTGAATAGATGTAGTATAAAGCCACGATATACAGAATAAATATTCACACGGAGGTATTTGTTATGAATAAAGAGAACATCAAAAAAATCGTACTTGCATATTCGGGCGGTCTGGACACGTCCATCATCATTCCCTGGCTGAAGGAAAACTACAACGATCCCGAGATCATCGCCGTGGCCGGTAACGTCGGTCAGGCTGACGAGCTTGAGGGACTGGAGGAAAAGGCGATCAAGACCGGCGCCACCAAGTTCTATGCCGCTGATCTTTGCGCCGAGATGGTGGACGATGTGATCATCCCCTCGATGCAGGCCGGCGCCATGTATGAAGAGTATCTGATGGGCACGGCGTTTGCACGTCCCATCATTGCCAAGAGTCTGGTGGAGATCGCAAAGAAAGAGGGCGCGGATGCCATCTGCCACGGCTGCACCGGCAAGGGCAACGATCAGGTTCGCTTTGAGCTGGCCATCAAGCACTTCGCCCCCGAGATGCCCATCATCGCCCCGTGGCGTGAGTGGGATATCAAGTCGAGAGAGGAAGAGATCGACTATGCCGAGGCACATCATGTGCCGCTGAAAATCAGCAAGGAGACCAACTACTCCAAGGATAAGAACATGTGGCATCTGAGCCACGAGGGGCTTGACCTTGAGGATACCTGGAATGAGCCGCAGTATGAAAAGAAGGGCTTCCTGGAGATGGGCGTCAGCCCGCTGGATGCGCCGGACGAACCCACCTATCTCACCCTTGATTTTGAAAAGGGCGTACCGGTGGCACTCAACGGCGAAAAGATGAACAGCGTTGATCTGATCTGGAAGCTCAATGAGCTGGGCGGGAAGAACGGTATCGGCCTGCTGGACATCGTGGAAAACCGGCTGGTCGGCATGAAGTGCAGAGGCG
>CAZPYW010000049.1:0-10483 GCA_964590095.1 uncultured Oscillospiraceae bacterium
GCACGCAGCGCCGGATTACATGCCAAAACCGCGCACAAAGGCCGCCAAGCTGCCGCAGCCTTGCGCAGGGAAGCACAAAACGCAGAAAAGCCGCCCGAACAGCGCTGTTCGGGCGGCTGCATTTTTTCAGGCTAAAATTCAGGAGCGAAGCGACCGGCTGCGCGTCCGGCGCAGCGCGCGCCGCGCGGGGACGGGGCGCAGCCGAAGGACAAGCGCCGTCCGGTCATCGTCAGCCTCTGCCTCCGGCGCACCGGCCAGCTCGTCGGCCAGCGCCTGTGTGGATACGGCGGCAAAGCTGCGCAGGCGGCGCTCGGTCTGGCCGTCGTCCGCGCCGTCACTGAGCAGGACAAGCGTTTCGCCCCGCAGCAGCGAAATGCGCAGACAGCTTGCGCCGCCCTCGCCCGCGGCGCTTAGCCCCGGCGGGAGCGTCTGCGCGCCCAGCCGGACAATGCGCCCGCCGCGCTGTAAATACGACGGCGCAGCGCCCCACTTGAGCAGAAAGCCATCGCCGCTGATCAGACTGACCTGCGCCAGATCGACGGTGGAAAACACGCCGTCGCCGCGCAGAATATACACACCGTTCAGCAGCTCCAGCGCGTCCTGTGCTTCCAGCCCCGCGCAGATCAGATCGCGCAGGAGCGAAACGGCGCTTTGCGCCTCGCGCGCGGCCTCCTCGCCGCTGCCCATTGCGTCGCACAGCGCAAGATAGTACCATTCGCCGCAGGTAAAACCTGCGAAGCAGTCGCCGCACGGCGCGCCGCCCTCTGCCGCGTGGGCGCAAGCGCCAAGCTCCGCAGTAAAGCAGGGCGTGGGCTGCGCAGGCTCGGGTTCCAGCGCGCGCTGAAGCAGGCGCGATGCGGCGCAAAGCTGCCCTGCCAGCACGATGCGGCTTTCGGCCAGCCGGTTTTGATACTGACGGCGGCTGCGTTGCTCATCCAGCGCGTCATTCACCGCCTGCAAAAACCGCCGCAGATCGGTACACTGCGCCAAAAACGCCTCGGGCAAATCCTCGCGCGTGGCCTGTCCGCGCCGGACAATGCGCCCGCCCGCGCGCGAAAGGGCAAGATAGGTGTCGCTTGCGCGCGCCTCCCAGCAGACGCTCCACTTGGCGCAGCTGCGGCAGGCGGTCTCTGCCGCGCGGTCAAAAATGGCGGCGGACTGCGTTTCGACGTTTCGCACCCGCGCGCGGCCAAGCGTCCGGCCAAGGCGCGCCAGCACATCGGCGGCCAGCGCCGTCTGGGCAAGCCGCGCGGGGCTGACGGCCTCGCCGCCGCATTGCAGCGGGCGCAAAAGCGCCTCGGGCAGGCGCAGCGCAAGCAGCGCGCCAAGCGCGACTCCAAAAAGCAGACGCAGATTAACCTGCCCCGACAGGAGCATCCCCGCCGCAACACAGGAAATAAACAGGACGCTGCGCAAAAAGCGCCGCTGCGGCGCAAGCTGCCGCGCCAGGAGCGAGGCCAGAAAGAAGCAGGCCGTCATCCCACTGCCCGCGCCAGCCAGCTCGAGAGCAAGGCCGCCCGCCGAAGCAAACAGCGCGCTTTGGCGCGCATCCAGCGCCAGAAGCGCCAGCGCCGCCGCCGGTATTGCGCCAAGCGGGACTCCAAACGGCCGGATGGCCGCGCTGCCCGCAATCAGGCAGAGACAGAAAAACAGCCGCGCGGCCTGTTTTCCGCGCAGCGCCGCGTCAAATTGCGCGCAGCAGACGGCCAGTATCGCCAGCCGCAGCAGCAAAAGGAGCGTCTTCTCCGGCGCAAAGCTGCACTGCACCAGCTGCAAAATTCCGGCCAGCGTGTACAGCAGCGCGCCGGAGGCGGGCATGAACCAGGTGCGCTCACGCGGGAGCAGACCCGAGAAAATGCACGTTTCGGCCAGAATGAGAAATCCTGCCGTGACCGGCTCAAGCGCGGCGCTCAGCCCCCAGAAGACCAGATACCCCGCCACCGCGCCAAAGTAGGCGCATACAGCGGGTATCCCAAATTCCAGCGCCGCCACCAGCGCCAGCGCGACCGGCGCATGGTGCGCCGAGAGCCGGAGCGCCGCAAGCAGAAAGCCGGATACAAGCGCCGCCGCACCGCGTGTGACGATTCCTGTCTCAAGCCCCGAAAGCCGCGCGGCCGCGCGGCGAAGCGTCTGTCTGCCGGTTTGATGCGCCTGCGTCATAGTATCCCTCCGTTTCCGCTTTGTTGCCGTTATCCTATCACGAGATGCGGACAAAACACGTCGGGATTTGCCGGAAGGGAAAAAGTTTTGCCCGATTGGACGCGAACGCTGCAAAAAGCACACGTGCCTCTTGCGTCCGGCGGGAAAAGCACGTAGAATAGAGAAAAACACCGCGCGTCACGCGCGGAAGCGGAGGACAACATGGCAACTGAATTTGAAGTAAAATACGCAGTCGAAGATCTTCTGACGCTGGACTGCATTCTGTGCGACGCACAGCTGCTGCCGCTGCTGCAGGGGCGGTATGAAAACATCCAGATGCAGACGACCTATTACGACACGCCGGACGGCGCACTTTCCGCGCGCCGCTGGACGCTGCGCCTGCGGCAGGAAAACGAAAAAAGCGTCATCACGCTGAAAACGCCGTCAAGCGGCTATGCGCGCGGCGAATTTGCATGTGAGGGCGAATATCTGGACGAGGCTGCCGACGCGCTGGTCGCGGCGGGCGCGCCGGAGGAAATCCGTGCGCTTCTGGCAGATGGCGAGCTTGCGCCGGTCTGCGGGGCAAAATTTGTCCGCATCACCGCGCCGCTGCATCTGGAGGACGGGACGCGCTGCGCCATCTGCGCGGATATCGGCGATCTGACGGGCGGCGGGAAAAAAGCGCCGCTTTGTGAGCTTGAGCTGGAGCTGCTTGCGGGAAACGAGGAGACGCTGGTTGCCTTTGCCGGTTCGCTTGCCGCGCGCTATCACCTGAAGGAAGAACCTGCCAGCAAATTTGCGCGGGCGCGCGCACTGGCACAGAACGGCTGATACCTGCGCGCTTTGGGATTGTATTTTGCGCGACATCTGGTATAATATATCGCAGTATATGTCACGGCGCTGAGGCGCGGAGGAGCTTATGGACACAAGTAAACGGCTGAATATGACCATGCTTTGCGATTTTTATGAGCTGACCATGGGGAACGGCTATTTCCAGTGCGGGTATCAGGACCGCATCACCTATTTTGATATCTTTTTCCGGACCGTCCCCGATAACGGCGGCTTTGCCATTGCGGCGGGACTGGAACAGGCGGTGCGCTACATTCAGGATCTGCACTTTGACCCCGAGGACATCGAATATCTGCGTGGCCGCGGCATTTTCAGCGAGGGCTTTCTGGAATATCTGCGCACGTTCCACTTTACCGGCGACATCTGGGCGGTGCCCGAGGGCACGCCTATTTTCCCGCGCGAGCCGATCATGACCGTTCGTGCCCCCGCAATCGAGGCGCAGCTGGTCGAGACGTATCTGCTGCTGACACTGAACCACCAGAGTCTGATCGCAACCAAGGCAAACCGCGTCACCCGCGCAGCCAGGGGGCGGACGGTGCTGGAATTTGGCTCACGCCGCGCACAGGGAAGTGACGGCGCCATTCTTGGCGCGCGCGCAGCCTACATCGGCGGCTGCGCCGGAACGGCCTGCACCATTTCCGATCAGCTCTACGGCGTTTCGGCGGGCGGCACGATGGCGCACTCGTGGGTGCAGATGTTTGACACGCAGTATGACGCGTTCAAGGCATATTGTGAGATCTATCCGGACAACCCCGTGCTTCTGGTTGACACGTACAACACGCTGAAAAGCGGCGTGCCGGATGCCATCCGCGTGTTCAATGAGGTGTTAAAGCCGCGCGGTCTGACAAAGTGCGGCATTCGTCTGGATTCGGGCGACATGACGTATCTGACGAAAAAGGCACGCAAAATGCTGGATGATGCCGGATGGCAGAGCTGTAAGATCTCCGTCTCCAACTCGCTGGATGAGTATATCATTCAGGATCTGCTCAGTCAGGGCGCGTGCATCGACATGTTTGGCGTTGGCGAGCGGCTGATCACCGCGCGTTCTGAGCCGGTCTTCGGCGGCGTGTATAAGCTGACGGCGGTTGAGGACGAACAGGGCAACATCCAGCCCAAGATCAAGATCAGCGAGAACGTGGGCAAGATCACAAACCCGCACTTCAAAAAGCTCTATCGCTTCTTTGGAAACGACACCGGCAAGGCCATTGCGGACTATCTGTGTGTCTATGATGAAGCTGTGGATGACAGCCACGACATGGAGATCTTTGACCCTGAGGCCACGTGGAAGCGCAAGACGGTCTATGACTTCACGGCAAAAGAGCTTCTGGTGCCGATCTTCCAGAACGGCAAGCTGGTCTATGAGCTGCCGCCGCTGGATGAGATCCAGCGCTACTGCGCGCAGCAGATCGACACCCTCTGGGATGAGGTCAAGCGCTTTGACAACCCGCACACGTACTATGTTGACCTCTCGCCCAAGCTGTGGCAGATCAAGTACGATCTTTTGAAGAATAACAACAAATAACGCAGCAGCGCGTCAATCCGGCGCGATGCGTGCATATCATAAGGACAGCGAATACGCATAGGGGAAAGTCCCCTATGCGCGTTGTCGGTTGCAAACACAGAAATCTGCGCTGTGTGCGCAGAGACCCCGCGCCGCATGGCGCAAAAATCGCCGCGCCCTGCGCGGAAAACAGGAGCATGAGCATGAACATTTTGCTACAGGCGCTGGGCGCCATGCCGGAATACCGCGCGCTGCTTGAGATGATCGATGCACGCCAGACTGCCGCCGTGTCCGGCGTCAGCCAGATCTGCCGCAGTCACATGATCGCGGCGCTGCTGCAGGAAAGCGGCAGACCCGCGCTGATCGTCTGCCAGGATGAGCTTGCCGCGCAGCGCGCGCAGACGGAGCTTGCGGCCTTTTTGGGGCAGACGCCGCCCATCCTGCCGTCGCGCGAGCTGACGTTTTATGACGCGGCGGGTGTCTCACGCGAGTGGGAGCAGAAGCGCCTGCGGATTCTCTATGGCCTTGCAAGCGGAAGTGTCCGGACGCTGATCGCGTCAGTTGACGCACTGTGTCTGCGCACGATGCCGCGTGAAATACTCTGCGGCGCAGCCGTCACGCTGCGCGCGGGCGCGGCGTATGATCTGGACACGCTGACCGCACAGCTGACTGCGGCGGGCTACAGCCGCGCCTCGCTGGTCGAGGGCGTGGGACAGTTTGCCCTGCGCGGCGGCATTCTTGATGTATTTTCACCGGCATGTGATCAGCCGGTGCGCGCCGAGTTTTTTGGCGATGAGCTGGACGCAATGGGCTATTTTGACCCCATCACACAGCGCCGCACGGAAAATATTGATACGGCAGTCCTGCTTCCAGTGGCCGAGACGCTGCCGCAGCTGCACCCCGATGGAACGGCCGGCCTCTGCCGTGACCTTTCTTCCATCATCGCGCGCCAGCGCCGGCGCAAAACGCCGAATGAGGCGCTGATCACAACGCTGCAGGCCGATATCGAGCGGCTGGAAAACGGCGCGGCCTTTGCTGCCGCCGACCGCTATATGGCGCTGATCTATCCGGAGAAGACAACGGCCGCGGACTATATCTCAAAGGACGCTGCGATCTTCTTCTGTGACCACGGCAATCTGCTGCGCGCGGAAAAAACGCGCACCGAGGATCTGGGACTGAGTCTGGACTCGTTTTTGGAAAGCGGCAAGCTGGCGGGCGAGCTGTGTGATTTCACAGCCACGCTTGAGGAGGCCGCAGAGGCCTTTTCCGCCAACGGCGCAGTCTATTTTGACGCGTTTTTGTCGGCGCGTTTTCCGGAATCGCTCCCGCCGAAGCGGATTTTCTCGCTCACGGCCAAGCAGCTGCCCGGCTATGGCGGCAGTCTTGACACAGCGGTTCAGGATTTGACGCACTATGTAAAAAATGACTACGGCTGTCTTGTGCTCTGCGGCGGCAAGCGGCGCGGCGAAATTCTCAAGCAGATGCTTTCTGAGCACAAGCTCTCGGCGCTGCTTGCATTTCCTGCGCAGAAGCTGCCGCAGGCGGGACAGATTCTGCTGACCGACGGAAGTCTGCCCGCCGGTATGGAATATCCGGAGCTGCGGTTTGTCGTATTGACCGAGGGACAGCTGCTGGCGCAGCGTCCGGCCAAAAAGGCGCGGCCGAAAAAGGCGACGAATCGGCAGAAGCTGGACTCGTTTACCGATCTGAGCCCGGGCGATCTGGTCGTGCATGAGCACCATGGAATTGGCCGCTATGTCGGCATGGAGCAGATGAAGGTGGACGGCGCGGTCAAGGACTACGTCAAGATCGCCTATCAGGGCACGGACTATCTCTATGTCCCCGCGACGCAGCTTGATCTGGTCAGCAAGTACGTCGGCGGCGGCGAGGACGCGCCGGTACGGCTGAACAAGCTGGGGGGCGACCAGTGGCAAAAGGCCAAGGCGCGGGCGAAGGCCGCGGCGAAGGATCTGGCCAAGGGACTGATCCAGCTCTACGCCGCGCGCAAGCGCCTGCCCGGGTTTGCGTTTGCAGCCGACTCGCCGTGGCAGGTGGAATTTGAAGAGAGCTTTGACTATGCCGAGACGGATGACCAGCTGCGCTGCATCGAGGAGATCAAGCACGACATGGAGTCGCCCGCGCCGATGGATCGGCTGCTCTGCGGCGATGTGGGCTTTGGCAAGACCGAGGTCGCGCTGCGCGCGGCTATGAAGTGTATTCTGGACGGCAAGCAGGTGGCCATTCTGGTGCCCACCACCGTCCTTGCGCAGCAGCACTATGTCACCGCGACAAGCCGCTTTGGCTCGTTCCCCGTGACGGTCGATGTGCTCTCGCGCTTCCGCACGGCGGCGCAGCAGAAAAAGACGCTGTTCGATCTGGAAAGCGGGCGCGTCGATCTGGTGATCGGCACGCACAAGCTGCTGCAAAAAAGCGTACACTTCAAGGACCTTGGGCTGCTGATCATCGACGAGGAGCAGCGCTTTGGCGTGACGCATAAAGAGCGGCTGAAGGAGCTGTCACAGGGCGTGGATGTGCTGACGCTGTCGGCCACGCCCATCCCGCGCACGCTCAATATGGCGCTGTCGGGTCTGCGCGACATGTCCACCATCGAAGAGCCGCCGCAGGATCGCTATCCGGTGCAGACCTTTGTGCTGGAGCACAATGAGCGGCTGCTGGATGACGCCATCCGGCGCGAGCTGGAGCGCGGCGGGCAGGTTTATTACCTGCACAACCGCGTGGAGAGCATCGACCGCTGCGCGGCAAAGCTGAAAGAGCGGCTGGGTGAGGTCGAGGTCGGCATTGCACACGGCAAAATGAATGAGGAACAGCTGGGTGATGTGATGCAGCGCATGTCCACAGGCGAGATTCAGGTGCTGGTCTGCACCACCATCATTGAGACGGGACTGGACATTCCCAACGTCAACACGCTGATCATTGAGGACGCAGACCGGCTGGGTCTGGCACAGCTGCACCAGCTGCGCGGCCGCGTGGGGCGCTCAAGCCGACACGCCTACGCTTATCTGACGTTCCGGCGCGGCAAGGTGCTCAGCGAGATCGCGGAAAAGCGGCTGAACGCCATCCGCGAATACGCCGAGTTTGGCTCCGGCTTCAAAATTGCGATGCGTGATCTGGAAATTCGCGGCGCGGGCGACCTGCTGGGCGCGGAGCAGTCGGGGCATATGCTGTCTGTCGGCTATGACATGTATCTCAAGCTGCTTGAGGATGCGGTTCTGGAGGAGCGCGGCGAAAAGGCGCTTCAGGAGCCGGAATGTACCGCCGATTTGAATGTAACGGCCAATATTGCGAAAAACTATGTATCCTCCGGCGAGCAGCGCATGGATCTTTATCGCCGTATGGCTGCCATCCGCACGCAGTCTGACGCGGATGATCTGCTAGATGAGATCGTTGACCGCTACGGCGACCCGCCAAAGGGCGTGATGAACCTGATCGCCATTGCGCTGCTGCGCGCACGCGCCGCCTCGGCTGGTATCACCGAGCTTGCGCAGAAGGACGGCGCGATTATCCTGACGCTGGCAACGATGGATTTCTCGGCCATTTCGGCCGTCTGCGGCGAGAGCGATTACCGTTCGCGCATCTTCTTCTCAGCCGGGAAAGCGCCCGCGCTGACGCTTCGGCTGAAAAAGGGCGAGGATGCGCTCAAGGCCGCCGAAACGCTGGTGGCGCGGTATCTGGCCGTGCGCGGCGGCGGAAATTCTTAACCAATTTTTCAGAATTTGTTCACCTATTATTGACACATCAGGCATTGCAAAAAATCGCGCTTCCCTCTATAATGTAGTTACCATAACAGTAGCAATGCCCAGCCGGTATTCCGGCTTTTGAATAGGAGGGGATTCCCATCAAGAAAGGAAGATTTGAATCGCCGCGCCGCAACACCGGTCGGCAGGTCAGCGACGCGCAGAAGCATGTGCAGGCCAGCCAGGGTGCGCCGCAGAAGGCCGCGGGCTCGTCTTCCGCGCCAAAGCAGGCCGCTTCGGCAAAGCAGCCAAAGCAGACACGGCCGTCCGGCGGTATCTCGACGGCTGCGCGTGTGGCCATCATCGTCGGCGCGCTGCTGGCAGTCGCAGCAGTTGCGCTGTGCGGCTATGGCTATGCGCTGAAAAACAAAGACACCATTTTCCCGAATGTCTATGTCGCGGGCATCAATGTGGGCGGGCTGAAGCGCGATGCTGCCGTTGCGGCGGTTGAGAGCGCAGTCAACAAAAGCTACGCCTCCGACTCGCTGACCGTCGTTCTGCCCGACCGCGAGCTGGTGCTTGACCCCGAGGTCACAAATGTTGCCCTCAATCCCGAGGAAGCGATCGACGCCGCAATGGCCTATGGCCGCGACGGCGGGCCGGTCAAGGCGCTCAAGACGTATTACGGCTCGAAAAACAGTGAGCATTCGGTCGATCTGGAGTCCAGTCTCAATCTGGACACGACGTATATCCGTCAGCTGATCGACAAGACGGCAAAAGAGGTGCAGACCGATGTGACCGAGTCGTCCGTCTCGGTGGAAGAAAATGACGAGGGCACGGCCACGAAGATCGTGGTCACAGTCGGCCAGCCGGCAATTTCACTGGATGCGGATGCGCTGTATGACGCGGTGCTCAAGCGCTTCCAGGACGGCGATTTTTCCAATCTCAGCTTTGCATACGACGCAGCACCCTGCGCAGCGATCGACCTGCAGCAGTATTACGACAAATTCTGCACCGAGGTCGAGGACGCCTATTACGACGAGGAGACGCATGAGCTGGTAGAGGAGGTCGTGGGCTACGGCTTTGACCTGCCCTATTACACGCAGCAGATCGCCATGGCTGACGCCGGTTCGGTCATCACCATTGAGCTGGAGCCGATTCAGGCGGCTGTCACGCTGGAAGAGCTGGAAAAGCAGTATTTTTCCCATACGCTGGCCAAGTATGACAGCTGGCACGTGGTCAACGCCTCGCGTACCAACAATCTGACGCTGGCGGCCAAGGCCATCGACGGCACGATTTTGAATCCGGGCGAGGAATTCTCGTTTAACGGCATCGTTGGCGAGCGCACCACGGCAAAGGGCTATCTGTCGGCCATCGTCTATCTGGATGGCGGCCGCAGTGAGGCCGAGACCGGCGGCGGTATCTGCCAGGTTGCATCGGCCATCTATGAGTGCGTGCTGTACGCCAACCTCAAGGTAACCGAGCGCGCGCCGCATATGTTTGAGGTCACCTATGTTGACCCCGGGCAGGATGCGACGATCTACTGGGGCTCGCAGGACTTTAAGTTCCAGAACAGCACCAATTATCCCATCCGTGTTGACGCGTCCGTCTCCGGCGGCTATGTCCATGTGGCGCTGGTCGGCACCGAGGAGGAAAAGGACTATGACCACATCGCCATGACCGGCGAGACGGTCAGCACCACGCCGTGGAAAACCGTCGGCGTGCTGGATAAAGACGCGAAGGAGTCTGAGGCCTTTGAGATCACCTTTACCGGTGAGAGCATCAACGGCACCGACGGCAACACCTATAAGCTTTGTGAGGACAAGGACGGCAAGCTCTATAAGTCTGACGGTACGGCCATCGTCACGCCCTACACCGGCAAGAGCGTCAAGGTCTATCGCAATTTCCTGGATGAAAACAACAAGGTACTGAAGACCGAAACCATCGGCACAAGCACCTATAACAAGCGGGATGAAAAATATCTGGTCTCGGAATACGACGAGAAGGTGGACAACGCCGACTACGTCGACCCCGACTATGACCCGCGTCTTGACCCCGACAGCCCGTACTATGACCCGCGGCTCGACCCTGAAAGCCCGTACTACGACCCATTCTATGACCCCGACGATCCGTTCGGCGGCAGCGGAACCGGCACCGGCACAGGAACAGGGACGGGAACCGGCACAGGCACCGGCACCGGAACGGGTACCGGCGACACCGGTGACGCCGGCGGCTGGTTTGACCCCTCGGGCGGCATCTGGAACTAAACGAACCGGCGCACACCGTATGGTGTGCGCCG
>CAZPYW010000050.1:0-10478 GCA_964590095.1 uncultured Oscillospiraceae bacterium
GAGACGCTGCGTATTCTTAAACCAGATGCAGCAGCGCAAGGCTCACGCCCGTGAAGACGATCCAAAGCCGCGCACTTTTTCTGCGCGTCCACAGCGTATACAGCGCGCAGCCACAGCCCACGGCCAGCACCGCGATCAGCCACGCAGACTGAAGGCGTCGCGGCGTAAAGCCGAAGCAGTCGATGTAAAGCGCCAGCTTGGACGCGGCGATCACCGCAAAAATCAGACTTTCGCCCAACAGCACCGTACAGGCAACCCGCGTCGGCAGGTGTGCATCTGCGCGCCGCTCGCCTGAACGCGTGACCAGCCACAAAAGCGCAAAGTTGACCGCCATCACGCGGCATAGCGAAAAAAAGCCCTGCCTTGCATACTCTGCGACCGTATAGCCCTCGGGCAGCGTCCGGCTGAACGCACCAAAGAGATAACCGGCCTGCAACACGAAAAACGCCAGATAGACCGCGGCAAAAACACCCGTTATCACCAGCCACAAAAGGCTTGGTACCTTGCGCAGCGCATCCAGCGCCGCCGTTATCCGCGTGCTGCGCGCACGCAGCGCCGCGCCGTCCTCGCGTGCCGAACCCGCCAGCAGCCCAAAGAGATATGCCCCAACCGGCAGCGACAGCAGAAGCCGGAGCAGCATGCTCGCCAGCTCTGCACCCTCAAGGCTGGGCAGCAGACCTGCCAGCGCCGCGCGGAATTGCGCGTCTGCCTCAGACAGATAGCGCAGCGCCAGTGCCAGCAGGGCAATCGCTGCCGCAATGGCCAGCACTGTGGCAGCGCGCGCAGCAGCAGGCCGCTTTTCCGCGTGCTTAGCATGGGTCAGTGCGTAAAAAGCGCTTCGAATGCGCAGGAAAAAGTGCTTGGCCGGAAAGATCACCACGCCATCCAGCGCGTCAAGCAGCAGCTGTCCCCCGCTGCCTCCGGCAAGCAGTGCATCGGCGCGGCAAAGCGCCCAGTAGACGGCATATGCATGCAGCAGCAAAAACGCCGTGCCGCTTTCGATCGTGTGCAGCGGCGGCTCATCCAGATGCTGCGCCTCATACTGGCCGCGCAGGATACTGAACAGGATCAGCGCCATGCAGCCAAGCCAGATCCAGCTCTCTGCACTGCGTCTGCGCCCGCGGCACAGAAACTCGCCCAGCAGGAGAAAGCCGACGCTGAATACACAGAACCAGATGACCCACTCCTGATAATAGGCAAGAATCGATGAAATGTAGCAAAACGCAAGCGGATACATCAAAAATGCGCCGATTCGTTCGCGCACCGACGCCGAAAACGGCACAGCTTCCGGATTTTCCGGTAAAATGGGTGCAGAAACCTCAGGGGTACGCATCTGCGCATCCCGTTCAAATTCTTCCATATGCAATTCTCCTTTATGATGACTAGGATGTCCGTATCCGGTCAGGCAGACGCACGCGCGCCGTGCGCGTCAGTCGCAAGACGCCTGATCGTCAATGAATTCCAGAATATCGCCTGGCTGACATTGCAGCTCGTGGCACAGTGCCATCAGCGTGGAAAAGCGGATGGCCTTTGCCTTGTTGTTTTTCAGAATGGACAGATTTGCGGGCGTGATACCAACACGCTCGGCCAGCTCGCCGGCGGATATTTTGCGCCGCGCCATCATGACGTCCAGATTGACCAGTATTTCCATGCCGCCCCTCCTAGATCGTCAGATCAAGGTCGTCCTTCATGTCGATGGCCTGCTGAAAGACGTTCTTGACAATGCGCACGATCAGCGCCATGAACAGCGCCGCCGCGCCAACCAGCAAAAACGGCAGATAATACAGTGCGCTGAGGACGCACACACCGCCTACCGCCACACAGCACCAGCTGACCGCACGCAGGATGCGGACATTTTGCGCCTCAAACACGCGTGCGGCGCGAATATTGCGCAGCAGCTGCCACAGTCTTGCCAGCACCAGCCAGCCAAAGACACTGCAAATATAAATCGTCACCATCATCAAAACGCCGCATTGCCAGTTCATGCGCCGCAGCTGAATAAACCAGGCGACCGCCCAGTAGCACCCAACGTCCAGCGCCAGCAGGATCGCCGCAAACACCACCACACAGATCTGTGACAGACGTACACTGTTGTTTTTGCTCCAGTTCATGTAAACCGCCTCCTGTACGGACAGATTACCATATCAGTTATTGTTTGTCAACTAGATTTTATCGATAAACAATAAATAATTTTCGAGAAAGAGCAAATCCACCGTTCAGTCAGCTTCTCTCTCCGCGCAAGGAGCATCGTTTCCTGCGGCGCGCGTGCAAAAATGTGCGCGTATTGCGGAACTTTGTCCTTGACATTCTTCATCGCGGTGCTATAATGATGCCATAAGTAAATATCCGTTCCGTTGATGGCTTTCAGAACACATGGTGGACTGAGGCAGCAGGAATCTCTGGAGAACTCATTCAGTTGGGTGCCGAAGGTGCAAGGCGTAAGCCGAATCTCTCAGGCAAAAGGACAGAGCGTGACGGTCACCTGACCGCCGTGCGCATGAGCAAACCAGAGCCGGTTTGCTCGTTTTCTTTTTCTGTACGCCATTTCCGGACGGACAGCAGCGTGTCTGCACCAAAAGAAACCCACCGCCGCAGACGCACACCCGCAGCGGCAGAGAAAGGACCAGTCATGAATATCTTACAGCAAAACACCGCGTATTTAAACAGCGCCGACAGCGAGGTCGCCGCCCTGATCACCAGCGAATACAGCCGACAGAACCGGAACATCGAGCTGATCGCCTCAGAAAACATTGCATCGGCTGCCGTCATCGCCGCCATGGGCAGCGTTCTGACCAATAAATATGCCGAGGGCTATCCGGCAAAGCGCTATTACGGCGGCTGTGAATACGTCGATCAGCTGGAGGAGCTGGCAATCTCGCGCGCAAAGGCGCTTTTTGGCGCGGAATACGCCAATGTACAGCCGCATTCCGGCGCACAGGCAAACCTTGAGGTCTATGCCGCACTGCTGCAGCCGGGTGACACGCTGATGGGCATGGATCTGGCAAACGGCGGACACCTGACGCACGGCGCGCCGGTCAATCTCTCCGGTAAGCTCTATCGCTCCGTCAGCTATGGCGTTGACCCCGAAACCGGCCGCATCGACTACGACCAGGTGGAGTCGCTGGTAAAGCAGCACCAGCCGAAGCTTCTGGTCGCGGGTGCGTCGGCCTATCCGCGTGCCATCGATTTTCAGGTCATGGCCGACATTGCCCACCGAAACGGCGCGCTGTTCATGGTCGATATGGCGCACATCGCGGGTCTGGTCGCGGGCGGCCAGCACATGTCCCCTGTTCCCTATGCCGACGTTGTCACCACCACCACGCACAAGACGCTGCGCGGCCCGCGCGGCGGCATGATCCTTGCGCGTGAGGAATTTGGCAAGGCCATCAACAAGGCCGTCTTCCCCGGGACGCAGGGCGGCCCGCTGATGCACGTCATCGCCGGTAAGGCCGTCTGTCTGAAAGAGGCCATGCAGCCGGAATTCCGTATCTATGCAGAAAATGTCGTCAAAAATGCAGCCGCGTTGGCCGCTGCGCTGCAGGGGCTTGGCTTCTCTCTGGTCTCCGGCGGAACGGACAACCATCTGATGCTCCTTGATCTGCGCGGCCACGGCATCACGGGCAAGGATTTGCAGGAGCGTCTGGATGCGGTACACATCACCGTCAACAAAAACGCCATCCCGAACGACCCGCAGAAGCCCGCCTACACCAGCGGCGTGCGCATCGGCACACCTGCCGCCACCACGCGCGGCCTGCAGCCCGAGGACATGCAGCTGCTGGCGCAGTGCATCGAGAAGGCCGTCCATCACTACGACGAAAGCCGCCAGACGATCATCGACGCCGTCCGCTCGATCACGGACAAATACCCGATTTACCGATAACCGGCGCATAAAAACACCGTCCTCCGTGTGATGCACACGGAGGACGATTTTTGCAGCAGCGCGCTCTTCTTTGCGGGGCTGTCGGTATTTATTTCAGTTCCCGCAGATACCGGACGTCGCAGGCAAAATGCGCCGTCTTTCCCAGCGGTGCATCCAGCCGTACAAAGCCGTTTTTCTCATAAAACCGCTGCGCCGCCGTCATGTTTTCCAGCGTTTCCAGATAGCACCGGTCATAGTACCGCCGCGCAAATGCAAGCGCCGTATCCATCAGCGCCTGCGCCGCGCCTGTACCGCGCGCCTCGGGCAGGCAGTACATCTTTTGCAGCTCACACACACCGTCTTCGCCGTCCAGCCGTCCGATGCCCGTTCCGCCGACCAGTCTGCCGTCACCTCGCTCGGCCACCCAGTACCCGCTCTCTGCGGCGGCATATATCGCTGAAAACCTGCAAAGGTCCGGATCCTCCCACGCGGTTCCCGCGTGGTTTGCGCCAAACTCGATCAGACAGCTTCGGATGATGGCCTCTACCGCGCTGTCATCCGTCTGCCTGATTGCTCTGATCGTATACTCCATTTTCTCCTCCGCTCTGTCCGCTGCACGGAACAGGCTCACGCCTGATTATTGCGCGCGATGATCTTTCCGATCTCCTCCTGCACAGCGGCGACCTCCTCATGGAAGCTCTGCGCCGACACGCGCTGTGCGCCGTGTCCCAGTATGATAAGCTGCTCCAGATTATCCGACGTTGCCACACGCACACGGCGGTGCCGCCCCAATGCATAGGTCACGCGCTCAATATACTGGTCAGCCGTTTCCGCCTGTTTGGTGTAGACGATGTGGATGTTGTGGTATTTTTCCACCGCACCCAGCCCCTGCGGCACGCGGTAGGCATCAAATACCAGAATCAGCGCACAGTTCTTGTACCCCTGATAGTTGCACAGCGTATCCATCAGCACATGGCGCGCCGCGTCCAGATTGTCGCGCGCGATCTCCTTCAGCTCATCCCACGCAAAAATGATGTTGTAGCCGTCAACCAGCAGGTATTCCTCTGCCGGTTCCAGCCGCCGAATCAGCTCCTGCTTATCCTCGGCGCGCAAAACCGATGTCGGCAGGATATCGCGGCGGCGAATCGCGCCATATGTCCGCTCAAAAATCGACATCAGCTCTTTGTCCAGCCCCGTCATGCCGGCGGCAGGGACGCTTTTGCTGATTTTCTGCGTCATGGGCGCACTTCCGCCGCGCAGCGTGTTCCAAAGCGGCAGATGCGCATAGGAATCGACATGATCCCACCGCACCTCAAAGCCCGCGCCGTGGTCACAGAAGACCGACGCAGTCGGGTTTTCCAGATCGCGCTCGGGGTCATACCCGCTCGCGGCCACCACCTTTTCCTGCTCGCGGCAGGGACGATAGCCGCCCGCCGTACAGCTGAGTCTGCCGCGCCCCTTGCTGTAGGCGGCAAGCTCGCGCGCATAGCCGCGCATGGCGGCAACGGCCGCCTCGCCCGTCAGCTGCGCCATCCCGCCATCCAGAAATTCCGGCGGGTCAAAGTCGGCGTTCATCCGCTGCAAATCGGTCATCGCGCGCCCCGCTGCCTCCTGCGGAAGCTCCAGCCGGAAGCGATACCACGGCTCAAGCAGGACGCTTTTCGCCTTGCGCAGTCCCTGCCGCACGGCGCGATAGGTCGCCTGCCGGAAATCGCCGCCCTCGGTGTGCTTCAGATGCGCGCGCCCCGAAAGCAACGTGATGCGCATATCCGTAATCGGCGCGCCGGTCAAAACACCCAGATGCTGTTTTTCCATCAGATGCGTCAGGATCAGACGCTGCCAGTTGCGCGCCAGCTCATTTTCGCTGCAAACCGTGTCAAAATGCAGCCCGCTGCCCGCCTCAGCCGGCTCCAGCAGCAGATGCACCTCGGCATAGTGGCGCAGCGGCTCATAATGCCCCACGCCCTCAACCGCGGCGGCGATTGTCTCCTTATAGACAACGCTCCCCTCGTCAAAGCTGACGCGCATCGCGCAGCGCTCGGCGATCACGCGCGCAAGCACCTGCATCTGCACCTCGCCCATCAGCTGGATATAGGTCTGCTGCTGGCGCGCGTTCCAGACCGGATGCAGCTGTGGGTCTTCCTCCTCCAGCTGCCGCAGACGCAAAAATGCCTCCTGCGGCGTGACGCCGTCCTCGGGTATCAGCCGGTATTCCAGAACCGGCAAAAGCGCCGGTGCCGGTGCGGGCGACTCGCTGCCAAGCGTCTGTCCAACCGCCGTCTGGCTGAGTCCTGTTACGGCGCAGACCGTACCGGCCTCTGCCTGCTCAAGCAGCTGATATTTCGTGCCGGAATACTGCCGCAGCTGGTCACATTTTTCCGTCCAGTCCGCGCCGGAAAGCGCCGTCTTGACGCGCAGGCAGCCGCCTGTGACCTTCAAAAACGTCAACCGCATCCCCTGTGCGTCGCGCGCGATCTTAAACACCCGCGCGCCAAAGGCCTCCGGATAGTCCGGACAACGCGTAAAGCTTTCCAGTCCGGACAAAAATTCGTCCACGCCGTCCAGACGCAGCGCCGAGCCAAACCAGCAGGGAAACACCGTCCGCTGCGTGACCAGCCGGCGGATATCCGCGGGCGCAAGCGCACCCAGCTGCAAAAACTGCTCCATTGCGACCTCGTCCGTCATGGCCAGCAGCTCATCGCGCGCATCCTGCGGCACGTCAAACGGAATGCAGCCCTCACTCAGCTCGCTTTGCAGCTGCGCCAGCAGCGCCGCGCGGTCTGCGCCGCTCAGATCCATCTTGTTGACAAATACGAACGCCGGTATCCGGTATCTGCGCAGCAGCTGCCACAGCGTGCGCGTATGCGCCTGCACACCGCTTGTGCCGCTGATGACCACGATGGCATAGTCCAGCACCTGTAGCGTGCGCTCCATCTCGGCCGAAAAATCCACATGCCCCGGCGTATCCAGAAGCGTAAACTCCGTTTCCCCCACGCGAAAAACAGCCTGTTTGGAAAAAATGGTGATCCCGCGCTCCCGCTCGATCGCATCCGTATCCAAAAAGGCATCGCGGTGATCAACACGTCCAAGCGCACGAATTGCGCCGCTGCGGTAGAGCATGGCCTCAGAAAGGGTGGTCTTGCCCGCATCGACGTGCGCCAGTATGCCAATTACGATTCGCTTCATCTGTCCTCCGCGCGGCGCGCCGGAGCCGCCGCTGTTGTTTTAATTCTATGCTCTTATCGGGTTTTCCCGCATGTATTCATCCAGAATGGCTGCCGCATCTGCCACAAGGCGCGCGCACGGCCGCTCTGCATAGTAGGCCGTTGTCCGCTCGGCCGCGGGCGGCGCAGCGGCCGTCTGCTGCCCAAGCAGCTCACGGCAGACCATTGAGCCGTTCCGCGCGGCAAAGCGCTCTGCCAGCGCGCGGCAGCGCGCATAATGGAGCTTCTTCTCCTCGCCCGCATCCGCGTTGTCATAGCCGTACAGCATTCCGGCCGCCAGCAGCATCCCGCTGACCGCGCCGCACGTTTCGCGCATACCGGCAATGCCGCCGCCAAAAGACGACGCAAGGCGCAGCGCCGCCGTTTCCTCCAGCCCAAGCGCGGGCGCAAACGCGCCGAAAACCGCCTGCGCGCAGTTATAGCCCATCAAAAACAGCTCTTTTGCGCGCGCTTCATGCGTTGTCATGGTCCTGTTCTCCTTTTTCTGTCTGTAATGTAAAGGCGTGTCCGCCGCAGCGGCGACAGACACAGCTCGCCGTCTTCGGGTTTTGCAGCAGCATGGTCACGATCTTGCCGCGCCGCTGATAGCGCGAGACTGCGCCGCAGCCCTCGCACCGAACCAGATAGTACGTTCTGTCCGCGTGCGCCGCCTCGTATTCCCGCGCGCGCTGCGCGGCGGCCTGACAGGGCTGCGCCAGACGCACGGGCGCGCAGCCCACGCGCAGACAAAGCTGTTTCCACACCGCATCGTGTCCGTGCGGCTTTCCGGTCAGAAGCATCGCCGCCGCGTGCGCATATTCATGCCGCGCCGTCTGCATCAGCTGTGCCTCGTCCTGCTGTAAAAACGCCGCCAGCCGGATCTCGACCGGTCTCCCCTTTTCAAAGCAGCACACACCGTACCGGCGTACCATCCGCGCAGAAAACACCAGCCGGATGCCGGAGGTATCGATGCCAAGCAGCGCATCCAGCCGCCTGTACTCGCGCCGGATATCCTCAAGACGCAGCATCTGCCGCAGCTTCGCGCGCAAGGCGCGCCATGTCTTTTCGGAAGGATACCAGGAACAAAATCGTACACGAGGTGATCGAGATCACGTCCGCAACCGGTTCTGCCAGGAAAACGGCAAAGACCTTATCCGTAAAGAAGTTCGGCAGAATATAGATCAGCGGGATCAGCAAAATGACCTTGCGCAAAATGGCCACAAACAGACTCTGCCGCGCCTTGCCGGTGGACATGAAGACCTGCTGCGCCGCCGACTGTAGACCGAATGCACCCATTCCGGCCAGATACAGCCGAAGTGCCCACGTCGCCGTGTCCAGAAGCTCCGGCTGGTTGTTGAAAATCTTGATGACCGTGGCCGGAAACAGCTCGACCAGTCCCCAGCAGACAAAGATAAACGCAAACAGGCTGGTAAAGAGCAGTCTGACGGTCGCCTTCACGCGCTGCACGTTGCGCGCGCCGTAGTTATAGCTGATGATGGGCTGTGCGCCCTGTCCGATGCCGTTGGCGGGGAGCATGATCATCATCATGACGGTGCTTGCAACCGTCATCGCGCCAACGGCCATGTCGCCGCCGTATTTTTGCAGCGAGGAATTAAAGGCAATGTTCAAAACAGCCTCGGTTGCCTGCATGATAAACGGCGCAAGCCCCAGAAGCAGCGCCTTGCCCATCTGTCCCCACACAGGGCGCAGCGTGCTGCGGCGCAGATGGAGCATCGTTTTCTTTCCAAGCAGGAACGACAGGATAAACGCGGCAGAAACGGCCTGTGACAGGATGGTCGCCAGCGCTGCGCCCTCAACGCCCCAGCCAAGAGCAAAGATAAAGATGGGGTCAAGAATAATATTGCTGACAGCACCGATCAGAACAGCCGTCATGCTGAACGAGGTAAAGCCCTGTGCCGTGATGTACAGATTCAGCCCCATCGACAGCATGACAAACACCGAGCCTGCGACATAAATGCGCAGATACGGCAGGGCATAGCCGACGGTATCCGCACTGACGCCAAACGCCCACAGCAGCGGCTCGCCCCAGATTTCAAACACCGCTGTCAGTACGACCGCCGCCAGCAGCAGCAGCGTAAAGCAGCCGCCAAGATACCGTTCAGCCTTCTCCTGATTGCCGCGCCCCATTTCGATCGAGGCCAGCGATGAGCTGCCCTGTGCAATGAGCATACTGAACGCGGAAATCAGCGTGATGATGGGAAAGCACACGCCAACGCCGGTCAGCGCCAGCTGGCCGATCTCGGGCATGTGGCCGATATAGATACGGTCAACCACGTTGTAGAGCATGTTGACAAACTGCGCCAGCACCATGGGGATGGCCAGCCGCAGCAGCAGCCGTCCGATCGGTGCCTGCGCCAGCTGGATGTTTTTCTGATTCTGCATTTCGGGGTTCTGTTTCATTTGATCGCTCTTTTCTCCTGCGGCAGCGCCGCACAGTAATCTGGCTTATAGTATATCATGGATTTATGAACATTTCCACTGCTCGCTCTTTCGAAACGGCCGGATTCGTGGTATAATAGCGGGAGAAAATCTGCGGAGGCCGCCATGTATTCACGTGCTTATCTTGAGATCACCAATATCTGCAACCGAAGCTGCGTCTTCTGCCCCAAAACGGCGCGCGCGCCGCGAACCATGACGCCGGAAGAATTCCGGCTGCTCGCCGGAAAAATCCGTCCCTTCACCGACTATCTCTATCTGCACGTCATGGGTGAGCCGCTGCTGCATCCGCAGCTTGACACGCTCCTTGCAATTGCGGATGAGCTTGGCTTTCGCGTCGTGCTGACCACCAACGGAACGCTGCTGCCGCAGCAGCGCGACATCCTGCTCCGCGCCCATGCCCTGCACAAAATTCATATCAGCCTGCACGCATTTGAGGCCAATCAGCAGGGTGATTTTTCAAGCTATGTGCGCGGATGCGCGGATTTTGCGCGCGCAGCGAACGAGGCGGGTATCATCGTCAATCTGCGCCTTTGGAATCTGGACGGCGCACAGACGACCGGCCTGCACGAAAGGAACGACGAAATTCTTGCGTTGCTGCGCCGCTGCTTTCCATCCCCCTGGGCAGACACCACCTGGGGACAGCGACTTGACGCGCGCGTTTTTCTGGAATACGGCGAGCGCTTTGACTGGCCGGACAGCGCCGCCCCCGCGCGCGGCACACGCGGCTTCTGCCACGCGCTGCGCCGGCAGTTTGCCGTTTTGTGTGACGGCACCGTGGTGCCGTGCTGTCTGGATCATGAGGGCGACATGGCGCTGGGCAACCTCTTTACACAGGAGCTGGGCGAGATTCTCGCCTCCCCTGCCGCAAGCGCCATCCGCGACGGCTTCACCGCGCGCACGCGCGTGCATCCGCTGTGCCGCACATGCGGCTATGCGGCGAGATTTGACAAATAGCA
>CAZPYW010000051.1:0-9154 GCA_964590095.1 uncultured Oscillospiraceae bacterium
TCAGGAGCAAAAACAAGAATTGACTTCATACGTCAGTAAATGCACCGCACCAAAGCCTCCCACGTAAACGGTGGAGGTGGCGCGGCTTTGCCGCGCCGGAAGGGGCTTTGCACAGGCATCCCCTCAGTCACCGCTTGCGCGGTGACAGCTCCCCCATAAATGGGGGGCGCCTTTGGTGCGGCAAAAGAACTGCGCTTCCCAGTAGCAGGCACAACTTGCTGCGCTGCCAGACATCAGATTTCAGGGCGTGAAAGCCTTTTCCAGGTTGAAAGCTATTAAAACCAAAATGCAAACCAGCGAAGCGTTTGCATTTTGGAGAGGACGAGCAGCGGAATGGATGAGTCCTGCCGCATGCGGCGGGACGAAGGATATGGAGCTTGCGAGGACGAGCGGCGCGCATGCGCCGTTCCGTTCTCCAATCGCGCGCGTCAGCGCGCAATATTTCGCGTCCCTGCTCTTCTTTTTGCATACTTTTTCTGGAGCAGCAGAAAAAGTATGCCGCCGGAGGCTACGGCAAAAATAAATTTGCAGAAGCGTATCTCTCCAACGTGAAACGTCGAGAATACGGCGGCTCGATGTGGGCATCGACCCCTACAAACAATCCCTCAGTCAGCCTTGCGGCTGACACTCTCTTTACACAAGAGCGCAACTCCCAGATGGCGACAAAAGGCGTGCGGCAAAAGCCGCACGCCTGTTTTAATCTCAATAGCCAGGTTTGCCAAGCAGGTGGAACATATTCTTCTTATATGCCTCAACGCCCGGCTGGTTGAAGGGGTTGACGCCGGACATGTAGCCCGAAACGCCGCACGCAAACTCGAAGAAGTAGATCAGCGCGCCGACGGCCTCCTCGCAGATCTTCGGCAGACGGATGATCGTGACCGGCACGCCGCCGTCGATGTGCGCCGCACGCGTGGCCTCCATGGCCTTCTCGTTGATATAGCTCAGCTCGCGTCCGGCCAGATAGTTCAGGCCGTCCAGATCCGCCTCATCTGCGGGCACCTGCATGCTGGTGCGTGCCTCGTCAAAGAACACGACCGTTTCCTGCAGCATCCGCAGGCCATCCTGCATGTACTGTCCCATCGAGTGCAGATCGGGCGTCAGATCGACCGACGCGGGGAAAATGCCCAGACGGTCTTTGCCCTCGGACTCGCCGTACAGCTGCTTCCACCACTCGGCCATAAAGCGGAACGCCGGCTCATACGCCGCCAGAATCTCAACGTGACGGCCGGTCTTGTACAGATACTGCCGCAGCATGGCATAGCTGGCGGCCGCGCTCTCAACGCCCTCTGCCAGAATCGTCTCACGCTCAGCTGCCGCGCCCTGCATCAGCTTCTCAATGTCAATGCCGCAGCACGCAATGGGCAGCAGGCCGACCGCCGTCAGCACGCTGTAGCGTCCACCGACGTTGTCCGGCACGACAAAGGTCTCATACCCCTCTTTGTCGGCCAGCGTTTTCAGTGCGCCGCGCGCCTTGTCCGTTGTGGCGTAGATGCGCGTGCGCGCGCCGTCCTTGCCATATTTCCGCTCCAGCATTTCCTTGAAAATGCGGAACGCGATGGCAGGCTCGGTGGTGGTGCCGGATTTGGAGATCACGTTGACCGAGAAATCCCGCTCTCCGATCATGGCGATCACGTCTGCCAGTGCATCGGCCGAAATGCCGTTTCCGGCAAAGTAAATATCCGGCGTATTCTTGCACAGGGCGTTATAGTTCGGGCTTTTCAGCAGCTCGACCACGGCGCGCGCGCCCAGATACGAGCCGCCGATCCCAATTACGACCAGCGCCTTGGAATCACGCTGAATTCTCTCTGCCGCCTTCTGAATGCGGGCAAATTCCGCCTTGTCATAGTTGACGGGCAGATCGACCCAGCCGATGTAGTCGTTGCCCGCGCCGGTGCCGTTTACCAGCGTGTCGATGGCGCATTTGCACGCCGACTTGTCCAGGGTGTGTGCAGCCGCAAAGCGTTCGCTGCCGGTCATATCCAGTTTCACCATAGTTGATATACCTCCTGTTATCCGTTTATATTCCTATGCCTGTACTTCCCGTTCATGCTGATACAGCAGCGCCGCACCGATCATACCGGCGTCGTTGCCCAGCTGCGCGGGGACGATTTTTCCGTGTGTTTTGAAGAAGCACTTCTCACCAACCTGCGCATTGAGCGGCGCAAACAAAAATTCGCCCGCCGCGCTCAGACCGCCGCCGATGGCCAGCACCTCGGGGTCAAGCAGGTTGCAGATGGTGGCGCAGGCCGAGCTGAGGTGGCCGACATAACGCGCAAAGGCCGCATTTGCCGCCGCATCGCCCGCCTTGGCGCAGTCGGTCACAAGGCGCGCATCCACGCGTGCGCTGTCGCCCGCCGCCTTTTCGGCGATCATGCTTTCGGGGCAGCGCGCCATCTCGCGCACGCCCTCGCGCGCAAGCGCGCTTGCCGAGCAGTATGCCTCCATGCAGCCCGCATTTCCGCACGTACATGCCTCGCCGCCGTCGACCAGGATCATATGTCCCAGCTCAACGCCCTGTCCACGGCCGCCGCAGAACATTTTTCCGTTCAGGATGACGCCGCCGCCAAGTCCTGTCCCAAGCGTCAGCAGCACCGCCGAGCGACAGCCGCGGAACGCGCCGCAGTAAAGCTCGGCCAGCGCCGCGCCGTCTGCGTCGTTCGCCATGCGAACCGGAAGCGCAGGGAATTCCTGCTCCATCCGGCTGCGGAACGGCTCATCATGGAAGCCCAGATTGTGCGCGTCGATCACCGTCTGTCCGCTTGCATCAATGCTCCCGGGAACGACAACGCCAATGCCGCCAAGCTCGCTTGCATGCACACCGGCCTGCTCCAGCATGGCGCGCACCGCCAGCGCGATCTCATGCGCCACACGCGCGCCGCCGCCGTGCGGGAACGGCGTGACCGTCCGCGCACAGATTTGCAGACTGTCATCGATCAGGCCGATCTTAATGTTCGTGCCGCCAATATCTACACCAATTTGATACATAGCTGTTCCTCTTTTCCGTTTGCGATGGATTTATCGATTCTGTCCGTCGGCTGCGCCAAATGGGCCAAGCAGCCGTTCGAAATTTCCGCTGAAAATCCGCGTAAGCGTGCTTTCGTCCAGTCCAAGCTGCATCACCTGCTCAACCGCGTCGCGCGGCTTCCACATGGGATAGTCCGTCCCGAACAGGAAGCGCTCGGCGCCGAAGCGATCGAGCATCCGCAGCACAAATTCGCGCGGATTCAGCGGGATGGTGCTTGACGTGTCGTACAGGACATTTTCCGGCAGCGGATGCGCATATGCGCGCTCCCACGCGTTCCAGCCGCCAAAGTGCGCGGCGATCACAGGCAGGTCGGGCACCTGCCGCAGCAGGTTTTCCAGCCGCTCGGGCGAGGAAAAATCATACCGGTCGTCACCCATGTGGAACAAAACCGGCATCCCGCGCCGCGCGATCTCACGATACATTGCAATGCCGCAGGGGTCGTCGATATTCAGACGCTGAAAATCCGGATGTATTTTAAGCCCGCGCAGACCAAGCGCCTGCATCCGGTCAAGCTCCTCCTCCCAGCCGTCCATGCCGGGGAAGATCGAGCCAAAGCCGATAAAATGCGGATGCGCGGCGCAGCTTTGCGCCAGAAAGCTGTTAATATTGTGTACCTGCTTTGGCGTGACGGCAGAATTGCTGACCACGCAGCGCGTGATCCCCGCCTCCCGATGCTCACGCAGCAGATTCTCTACACTGGCGGCGCAGTACATTTTCGCGCCGTAAAATGCGCCGATGGACTGCTCGGCCTTTTCGGCCAGCTTATCGGGGAATATGTGACAGTGGATGTCTGTAATGACCATAGTGCTCACTTTCGTATTGTTTCTCCTGGTATCATAATTTTACCATAAGCTTTCAGAATGTCAACGTCCAGCCTGCCAGACTGCCTTGCAAAATGCAAAAACCTCACGCAGCGTATAGTTGACCTTCAAAATCCACGGCCAGGTATCGCTGGCCAGTCCCGACGGCTCGTGTCCCAGCGTGCGCGCAATATATTTTGCCCGCGCCATGTGAAAATCACTCGTCACGATCAGAACCGACGACGTATCCAGTCCGTGCGTCTGCGCAAGCGCAGCGGAAAAAATCAGGTTTTCCCGCGTGGTGGACGCGCGGTCTTCCTCCAGAATCCGCTCCGGCGCAACGCCCTTTTCCGTCAGGCACCGCTTCATGACCGATGCTTCGGTCATGATCTCGTCCGCGCCCTGTCCGCCGGAAACGATCACCGTCGCCTCCGGATGCGCCAGCAGATACTCTGCTGCCCTGTCCAGCCGCTTTCTGAGCGTCAGCGACGGCTGCTCGCCCTGAATCTGTGCGCCCAGCACGACAATAAATTCCGGTGTTTCCCCGCTCATATCACTGTCTCTCCCCTGTAGGGCGATGATGCCCATGGCCGCAAACACAACGGCCATCACGGCGGCGGTCAGTGCGATCAGCACACGGCTCCACACCTTTCCCGCGCCGCGCCTTTTTAGAAGCCAAAGCACCGCCAGCACGGCTGCAAGCCCCAGCAGACACACGCCTGTCGTCCAGATGCCAAACGGCACTACCACACAGACGATTCCCAGCAGCGCGCAAAGCGCCGCAAATACCAGCAGCTTCATTTTTATTGCGCCTCCTCCAGCGCAAGCCCGATTTCTTCCCAGCGCTCCATCATCTCGCCGTAGCGCGCGTCCTCGGCCGCCTTTTCCTCCATCAGCCGCGCAAGCTCCTGATAGTCCGAAGCTGCTGCCTCGATTTTCTCAGAAAGCGCAGCCAGCAGCTGTTCCTGCTTCTCGATCTCGCGCTCAACTGCGCGCAGCTGCTTCTCCAGCGTTTTGTCCGCGCCGGTGCGCGGCTTTTCCTTTTTCTCCTTGCGCTCTTTCGGTGCGTTCTGCTGCTGTAATCTGGCAAATTCGCGCATTGAGCGGTATTTTTCATAGCCGCACAGGTGGTCTTTGATCTGGCCGTCCTCCAGCTCCCACACGCGCGTTGCAAATTTACTGACAAAATAGCGGTCATGCGAGACAAAGATCAGCGCGCCCTCATACGCATCCAGCGCATCCTCGACCCACTCGCGCGAGGCAATGTCCAGATGGTTGGTCGGCTCGTCCAACACCAGCAGATTGATGCTCTCGTCCATCAGCATACAAAGTCGGAGTCTGCTCTGCTCACCGCCGGAGAGCGTGGAGACGGTTTTGAACACGTCCTCGCCCTCAAACAGGAACGCGCCAAGCCGGTCGCGCGCCGTCTGCACCGAGCAGTTCTTTTCATACAGCATCGTATCCAGCAGCGTACGCTCGGGGTGCGCAAAGTGGATGACCTGCGGCAGATACGCCCATTTGACCGTAGGGCCAAATTTGATCCTGCCCGCGTCCGGAAGCTCCTCACCCAGCAGCACACGCAAAAAAGTCGTTTTTCCCGTTCCGTTGTCGCCCAGAAGCGCAATGCGCTCACCGCCCGCAACGCGGAGCTCCACATCGGAAAAAAGCGTTCTGTCTGCAAAGCTTTTTCCCAGCCCCTTGACCGACAGCACCTCATCACCGAAGAAGTCGCGCTGGTTAAAGCGCGCGCGCATGGTCTTTTCCTTATGCGGCCGGTCTGTTTTTTCGATGCGCTCCATCCGGTGCTGGATGGACATGGCGCGGCGATAGAGTGTGCGGTTGTTGATGCCCCAGCCCTTCATGCGCTCAAGCGTAAAGCCCAGCTGGCCAAGCTTGGCCTGCTCCTTTTCATACTGCTTGAGCTGAAGCTCAAAGCGTGCCTGCTTTTCCTGGACATAAAACGAATAGTTGCCGCTGTAAAACTCGGCCTGTCCGTCGTGAATCTCCACGATGCGGTTGACCACGCGATCCAGAAAATAGCGGTCGTGCGAGATCGTCAGAACCGTCCCCTTGAACTTTTCGATGTAGCCCTCAAGCCACTCGACGCTGTTCATGTCCAGATGGTTGGTCGGCTCGTCCAGCAGCAGAATATCGGTCTTTTCCAGCAGCAGCCGCGCCAGATTGACCCGCGTCTTCTCGCCGCCGGAAAGGCTGCAAAACAGCTGCTCCCGCATGGCGGCAGAAATGGCAAGGCCGTTGCAGATCTTGTCCGTTTCGGTGTCCATCTCATACCCACCGCCCACGGCATAGCGGTTGGACAGCTCATCATACCGCCGCAGCAGCTCCTGCGGCGTGTGCTCGGTCATCTGCTGCTCCAGCTGCTCCATTTTGCGGCGAATGCCGTCAAGCTCGGAAAACGCGGCATGCAGCACATCGGCCACGGTAAAGTCGGCGGGATAATTCGGAATCTGCGAGATCAGTCCCACGCGCTTACCGGCGGCAAAGGCGATCTCACCGGAGTTATAGTCCAGCTCGCCCGTCAGAATGCGAAAGAGCGTTGTCTTGCCTGCGCCGTTTCGTCCCAGCAGACCGACACGCTCGCCCTGCTGGATATCAAAGCTGATCCCGTTCAGCACCAGCCGTTCAGAATCAAAGCTTTTTGTCAGATTTTTTATGGATATATCGATCATGGCTAAGCCCTCATCGCCCCACCTTTGTCTCGGCGGGCGTCAGTTTGTTTCCTCCTGCGCACAAAGCGCAAGAAATTCGCTTCTTGTAAACAGCAGATTCAGCGCCTGCAGCAGCGCATTTGCGCTCATATGCTCCGGCAGCTCCAGTCTTTTTTGCAGCTGCTTTCTGCGCGCAGCGCTGTCTGCGCCGCCGCTGAGCCCCAGCGCATAGAGATCGGCCTTTGTGACCGGCTCATTGCTGCCGCTTCGCGCCTCGCCGTCCACCTCAGCGCCCGCATCGCGCAGCGCCTGTAAAATAACCTCCGGACGCATTCCCTCAACGCCCAGCTTACCCTCTTTCCCCGCGCGGGTCTTCCTTCGCTCTTTGCCATAGACATCGGGGATGTAGGCATGGAGTATCTGTTCGCCGTGGAGCGCATTTTTCAGGTAATTGCGGATGACAAAGCCCGCTCCGTCCGAATCCGTCAGGATGACCAGTCCCCGCCGCCGCGCCGCCGCGCGCAAAAGCGCCAGCTGCTCACGGTCAGACATGATGCCAAAGCCGCGCGTTTCAAAAACCGGCGCATCGATCAGCTGCCGCAGCAGATTTACGTCATATCGTCCCTCGACCACAACGGCCTGTTTCAGCTTATGCACGGCGCGCCTCCTGTGCCAGCTGCGCAAGCAGCAGCTCAAGCAGCCGCTCGGCATCGCCGCCCGAACGCTTCATGGCAAGGTCGGTCTGGAAGCACAGCTCGACCGCGCGCATACAGAACTGCTCGCTTACGCGCCGCGCGCTCTGCATGGCAAGGCCGGCGGCATAGCTGCTTTTCATGCCGGTCAGCTCCATCAGCGTCTGCTGCGACTTGCCCGCGCCCGCGATCACGCGCGCGTAGTAGACGCGGCGCAGCTGCACGCCGATCGCGCCGAGAATTTTCAGCGGCTCCTCCTGCATGGCAAACAGCTCCTGTAACTTGCGAAGCGCCTTGTCATAATCGCCCTGTGAGATCGCGTCGGAGATGTCAAAGCTCTGCGCATTCAGCGACGGCGTGACCATCGCGTCGATGTCGCTTTTGCTGACAGACGGCGTGGTGCAGTAGTGTACCACCTTTTCGATCTCGCCGCCAAGCGTTGTCATCGTTCCATCCGTCAGGAAGATCAGATACCGGCAAAGCTCGTCGGAGATATCCTTTCCCGCCGCCTTGACGTGACGATAGACCCACTGAACCAGATGCGCCTCGTTGCGCTTTTCCAGCCGAACCACGAAGGCATTTTTCTTCAAAACGTCCCGCAGCCGTCCCTTTTCCGGCCCCGACTTATACTCGACCGTGTCATAGACCAGCACCACACAGCAGTATTCCGGAATGTCCGCAAGCACGTCGGCGTACTGCTCACACAGCGTGCCGGCCATGCGCGAAAAGTCCACGTCATCCACGCGGATAAAGGACTTTTCCGCCATCATCGGCATCGCGTCGATCGCATCGGCCAGCGCCTGCGGGCTCAGCGTCTCGGCGGTGAAGCGGTGCTCATTGAACGCACCCGCAGGGCCGCCCGTCAGCTTTTCGGTCATGCGCGCAAGATAATGCTCACGCATATATGCCTCCTCGCCGCACAGGACGTAGAGGGTTTGAAAGGTTTCGTTTTTGATGTCCGCCTTCAGCCGGTTTTCGGCCTCATCTCGCTCGGGCGTGCGGGCTTTCTTTGCCATATTACTTTCCTCGTATCATGATCGTTCCGGACTGGTCTGTCCGATAGACCGCGCCGGTATAGGCTTCTATGCGTTCCAGCGTTTCCTCTGCCGGATGTCCATAGGCGTTTTCGCCCACCGAGATCAAAACCGTCAGCGGCTTTGTCCGGTTGAGCAGCGCATAGCTGGTTGATGTGCGCGAGCCGTGGTGTCCTGCCACCAGAAGCTCGATTTCCCCGATCGACGGATGCGTTTGCAGAAGTGTAAACTCCGCCTCCGCGGGCAGGTCGCCCGTGACCAGAATATCATATTCTGCGGCCGTGGCCAGCACGCAAAGACCGGACTCATTCGATGAGCCGCTTGCAACCGGCGCAAACAGCTCTGCATGTCCGCCGTCAAATGTAAGACGCATGTCCGCACTGAGCAGAACGACCTGCGTTCCGGCCTCTGTTGCCGCATCGATCAGCTGCTTTTTCATGCCGCTTTCATCCTCTGTCGCGGGAAGATAGAGCCTATCGACCTGCACACGCTGCATCAGCTGTACGGCGCCGCCCGCGTGGTCTGCATCATAGTGCGTCAGAATCAGCGCTTCAACCTCCCGCTCTCCCGCACACAGGAGAAAGCGCGCCGCATCCTCACCGGCGCTTTCGGGGCGGCTGCCGCCGCAGTCGATCACCGCCGTCCAGCCCTTGCAGCCATAGACCAGGCACTGTCCCTGTCCCACATCCAGCGCGGTAAAGGTAAAGGCCGGAATGTGAAAGTCCGCCCACGACAGCAGCAGCGCTGCCGCCAGACTGCCCGCCACACCGGCTGCCGTCGGGAGCAGGCGCGGCTTCTTCTGCGAAAGCAGGACAAACAGAACCGCCGCCCAAAGCAGGATACACCACGCGATGCAGTACGCATTTTCCAGATAAACTGCCGCCAGCGGCAGCGCGGCAAACGCGCGCGCCACAGCGAGAATATAGCGTACAAG
>CAZPYW010000051.1:9254-10386 GCA_964590095.1 uncultured Oscillospiraceae bacterium
GACTGAACAGCCGTCTGGATTCCATTTGCAAAGAGCAAAATGCCCGCCACGGCAGAAAACGACAGCTGTAATCCCACATTATAGCAGCACCACGGGTCAAGCAGAAACAGCAGCATCAGCGCCGCCGAAAGCGAGGTAAACGGGTCATTTTCCCGCCGCACCAGCGGCGCCAGCAGCAAAAGCAGCTGCATACAGCCCGCGCGCACCGCAGACGGCTGCGCACCGGTCATCAACACAAAAAAGATCACAACCGGAACGCCGATCATTGCCGCCATTCTGCGCCGCGTACCGCAAAGCGTCATGACCATCCCAAGCAGAATCGACACGTGCATCCCCGAAACGGCGACCGCGTGATAGATGCCGGAAACAGAAAGCGCATTGCGCGTAGAAAAGTCAAGTCCGGCGCGCTCACCAGTCAGAAGCGCCACCATAAAGCCGGACACATCGTCCGGAAAAACAGCCGTCAGCTTCTGTTGCAGCTGCATACACAAAAGTGCCGGCCAGTGCCGCAGCGTGCGAACCGCCGGCCGCTGCACCTGATACGTGCCGCGCACAGCAGCCGTAAACCACACGCCGGAGGAGCGAAAATAGACGGTTTCATTCTGCTCCGGCCGCTGCGGCGTCAGGCGCAGCTCTGCCGTGCAGACGATGTGATCGCCCGGGAGAATCTCAGCTGCGCCACTATCCAGATAGAGCATCACGCGATACGTGCGCCCGTCCAGCTCGACGGCACTCAGCACGCCATAGCCATACGACGTCTGCGACGGCGCGTCCAAGACCAGCGCACGAAGCTGTTGCTCTTTGCCGTCAAATTCCGCCGCATGGTTGCCGCGCAGCAGCTGATATCCGCCGCACCACAAAAGCCCCGCACACACGCCGAACGCGCACAGCGTCACCGCCAGCGTGTGTCTTCCGCCCAGCAGCGCCGCCGCAATTCCTGCAAGCGCGCAGACCGATGCCGCGATCAGCGCCCAGGTCAGATTCAGCGCACAAAGCACGTACAGCGCACATGTCCCGCAGAATGCCAGTGCAAATACCATCAGCCGCCGCATGCTTCTCCCTCCGAGCAGGATATTCCTATATATCATACCATATAAGTCAATATTCTGCAAATGCTCCCGCAGCTTTACAC
>CAZPYW010000052.1:0-10112 GCA_964590095.1 uncultured Oscillospiraceae bacterium
TGCGCCCTTTGGGCGCAAAAATGCCCGCGCAGCGGTGCTGCGCAGGCATTCGGTTGCTTCGCTTCGATCAGTATTCGCTCGTTTCGCTCATGATCAGCGCCGCGATCAGATAGACCCACGCGCTAAGGCCTGCGGCAAAGACCAGAATGACGGTGATCAGACGCACCAGCGTCGAGTCAATGCCAAAATAGTGCGCGATACCGCCGCAGACACCAAAGATCTTCTTGTCGATTGATGCACGGCAAAGCTTTCTGTTGTATTCCATAATCATGATACTCCTTTTTCTGTCTGGCCGTCGGTCACGCGGCGGCTCGGCTATTCCGTTTCGGGCTGCGCCATCTGATCGAGCAGCCCGTACTGCGCCTTGACACGCAGAACACGCAGGACACTTTCCTCAATGCGCTGTTCGCTCAGCTCGCCGTTTTTCAGCGCGTCCATCACGCCCTGACAGGCTGCCTGCAAATCATCCGGCATCAAAATCATATCCGCGCCCGCGCTGAGCGCCTTGACGGCGGCCTCAGCGGCAGAATACTGGCCAGTGATCGAGTCCATATCCTGCGCATCTGTTATTATGACGTTTTCATAGCCCATTTTGTTCCGCAGCGTTTCGGTAATTGCCAGATACGACAGATCACACGGCGTGCTGCCGCCGGTGATGGCCGGAACGGACAGGTGCGAGACCAAGATAAACGGCACGCCCTTTTCGATTCCCGCCGCAAACGGAAGCAGGTCGCACGCCTCCAGCTCGTCCAGCGTTTTCGTCACCTCGGCAGGGCCGTTGTGATCGTCAGCCGATGCGCTTCCATACCCGGGAAAATGCTTGAGACAGGAGACAACCCCGCTGTCCTCCATCGCGCCGACGGCAATGGACACCATAGACGCACAAAGCGCGGGGTCTGTGCCAAAGGAGCGGTCGCCGATCACGGCATTTTTACTCTCGGCCACGTCCGCGACCGGTGCAAAGTTCAGATTGAAGCCCAGCTCTGCCAGCCCTGCCGCCGTTTGCGTTATGGCGCTGTAGAGTGCGGCCGCGTCGCCCTGTGCGCCAAACTCGGCCATGGATGCGATGGGCGCAAGCGCCATGTTCGGGTTGGATGCGACGCGTGAAACGCTCCCGCCCTCCTCATCCACGCCGAGAAACAGCGGGATCTTGACATAGGACTGGGTATTATCCAGCAGATTTCTGGTCTGCTCAATGCTTTCGATATTTTTGCTGAAATAGACGATGCCGCCGACCGGCATTTCTTCCAGCGCGGTTTTTGTGGCCTCACCCGCAAGCGTTGCCGCCTGCACGCCGGTCAGCGACTCGGGCGTGACAAAAAACAGCTGCCAGACCTTTTCCTCCAGCGTCATGCCGTCCAGAACGGCCTGTGCCTGTGCAAGCGCCGCATCCTCTGCCTCATTTTCTGCCGGCTCTGTCGGCGTTTGCTCCTCGGGTGCGGGGGCGGCAGTCTCCTCGTCCACGGCAGGGACAACGACCTCGCCGTCATATTCCTGCTCGCGCTCCGGCTCGACCACAGTCTCATCGCGGTCAAATACCGCGCCTGTCTCAAGCGATGTCACGTTGTCCGGCTTTTTCTGCGGCGCTGCCCGCAGCAGCAGCACGACCGCGCCGCCCAGCAGCACGATGCACAGCAGCACGACCAGCGTGGATAGCAGTTTATTCTTCATACTCCCTCCTCTGTACGCGCGCCATCACTTGTGGTACAGCGAATGGGTCTGATATGCCGGCTCAAAGGTGACGTTTGCGCCCAGCTTTTTGAACACATTCTCATCCACAGAGGAAAGGATGACAGAGGAATGCACCTCGCTCCCCCGCAGACCGGCCAGTGCCTCCATGGCAAGCTCGGCAATGGGGTTGGTGACGGCACTCATGGACAGCGCGATCAGCACCTCATCCGTGTGCAGACGCGGGTTGCTGTTGCCCAGATGCTCGACCTTGAGATGCTGGATGGGCGCAAGCACCATCGGCGCGATCAGATTGACCTTGTCATCGATACCGGCCAGCAGCTTGAGCGCATTGAGCAGCGCTGCGCACGATGCGCCCATCAGTCCCGAGGTCTTGCCGGTGACAATGCGGCCGTCGGCCAGCTCAATGGCAACGGCAGGCGCCCCCGTCTCCTCGGCGCGTGCGCGCGCGGCGGGAACCGTGCGGCGCATGTTGACGCTAAGCTGCATGGAATTCATCAGCATCTCCTGCTTGCGCAGCTCGGCAGGCTCGGCAAGGCCGCGCTTGACGGCGCAGGCCGTGGCGTAGTAGCGGCGGATGACCTCCTGACGCGAGGCCTCACAGCATGCCTCGTCGTCAATGATGGCAAAGCCGGCCATGTTGACGCCCATGTCCGTCGGGCTCTTATAGGGGCACTCGCCATAGATGCGGCGGAACATCGCCTCAAGCACGGGGAAAATATTGATGTCGCGGTTATAGTTGACGGTGGTTTTGCCGTACGCCTCAAGATGGAACGGGTCAATCATATTGACGTCAGCCAGATCGGCCGTGGCCGCCTCATACGCCAGATTGACCGGATGCTTCAGCGGCAGATTCCAGATGGGGAACGTCTCATACTTGGCATAGCCCGCGCGGATGCCGCGCTTGTGATCGTGGTATAGCTGGCTCAGACAGGTAGCCATTTTGCCGGAGCCGGGGCCGGGAGCGGTGACGACCACGATAGGACGCGTCGTTTCGATATAGTCGTTCTTGCCATAGCCGTCGTCCGAGACGATCAGCGAGATATTCGACGGGTAGTCAGCAATGGGATAGTGGCGGTAGACGCGCACGCCCACGGCCTTGAGCCGCTGCTCAAACAGGTCGGCGGCGCGCTGGCCGCAGTACTGCGCGATGACCACGCTGCCAACGTACAGGCCGATCGAGCGGAATGCGTCGATCAGGCGCATGACGTCAAGATCATAGGTGATGCCCAGATCGCCGCGGCGCTTATTGCGCTCGATATGGTCGGCGTTGATGACGATCACGACCTCAGCCTGTTCCTTCAGCTGGAGCAGCATTTTCATCTTGCTGTCCGGCTCAAAGCCCGGAAGCACGCGCGCGGCATGATAGTCGTCAAACAGCTTGCCGCCGAATTCCAGATAGAGCTTGCCGCCAAAGGCGTCAACGCGCTGGAGAATATTCTGTGACTGCAAATGCAGGTACTTGTCATTGTCAAATCCGATCTTATGCATACATTTCCCTCTTTATCTGTCTTTATCTGTTCATTGAAACACAATACCATTAAAATAATACCCCCAAGTCGGCACGATTGCAACCGCCGCGCGCGGAAAAAAAGAACAAAGATTTTTTGAAGTTTTTTGCGGATTGCACAATCTTTTCCCGTTTCCCGTTCTCAGCGTGGAAGCACCTACAAAAAAGTGTGAAAACTTGACTTTGCGTCCGAATAAGGGTATACTAAAATCAATATAATGGGCTTTTTGCCACGAATGCAACACAAGATGCGAGGAAACTATGAAGAAACAACAGGCATACGGTAACGACAGCATCTCCGCGCTCAAGGGCGCGGAGCGCGTGCGCAAGCGTCCGGCGGTCATCTTTGGCTCAGACGGCTTGGAGGGCTGTGAGCACGCAGTCTTTGAGATTCTCTCAAACGCCATCGATGAGGCGCGCGAGGGCTATGGCGACCAGATCACGGTGACGCACTATCTCGACCACTCGATCGAGGTCGAGGACTTTGGACGCGGCTGTCCGGTAGACTGGAACGAAAAAGAGGGGCGCTATAACTGGGAGCTGGTCTTCTGTGAGCTGTACGCAGGCGGCAAATACCAGAATAACGCCGGCGGCGACTATGAATTTTCTCTTGGTCTCAACGGCCTTGGCTCGTGCGCCACGCAGTACTCCTCCCGCTATTTTGACGCGGTCATCCGGCGCGACGGCTACAAATACACGCTGCACTTTGAGCGCGGCGAGCTGGTGGGCAAGATGCAAAAAGAGCCGGCTGACCGCAAAAAGACCGGCTCCACCTTCCGGTGGCTGCCTGATCTTGAGGTATTTACCGACATCAACGTCCCAAGCGCGTATTTTACCGACACGCTCAAGCGGCAGGCCGTGGTCAATGCCGGTATCACCTTCCGCTTCCGCGAGGAAACGGCGGCAGGAAAATTTGAAACAACCGACTACCGGTATGAAAACGGCATTCTGGACTATGTCCGCGAGCTGACCGAGGGGCAGGCCATGACCATGCCGCAGCTGTGGCAGGCTGAGCGCAAGGGCCGTGACCGTGAGGATAAGCCCGAGTACAAGGTGCGCCTTTCTGCGTCGGTGTGCTTTTCCAACACCGTAAACCGCATAGAATACTATCATAACTCCTCATGGCTGGAATACGGCGGTGCGCCGGAAAAGGCCGTAAAAAATGCGTTCGTCTATGCCATCGACGCCTATCTCAAGCAAACGAACAAGTACACCAAGTCCGAGTCGAAGATCACCTTCCAGGACGTGGCAGACTGTCTGGTGCTGGTGACAAACTGCTTCTCCACCCAGACCTCCTATGAGAACCAGACCAAAAAGGCCATCACGAACAAATTCGTGCAGGAGGCCATGACCGAGTTCTTCCGTGAGCGGCTGCACGTCTATTTCATCGAAAACAAGCAGGAGGCCGACCGCATTGCCGATCAGGTGCTGGTCAACAAGCGCAGCCGCGAAACCGCGGAAAAACAGCGTCTGAACATCAAGAAAAAGCTGACCGGCAATCTGGACATTGCAAACCGCGTGCAGAAGTTTGTCGACTGCCGGACAAAGGACGTGTCCAGACGCGAGATCTATATCGTCGAGGGCGACTCTGCACTCGGCTCGGTCAAGCTCTCGCGCGACGCGGAATTTCAGGGCATTATGCCCGTGCGCGGCAAAATTCTCAACTGTCTGAAGGCAGATTATGAGCGCATCTTCAAATCCGACATCATTACCGACCTCATCCGCGTGCTGGGCTGCGGCGTTGAGGTGCAGACCAAAAAGACGGCAAAGGATCTGAGCACCTTTGACCTTGCAAACCTCCGCTGGAGCAAGGTCGTCATCTGCACCGACGCCGACGTGGACGGCTACCAGATCAGGGCACTGATTCTGACCATGATCTATCGCCTCTGCCCCACCCTCATCCAGCAGGGCTATGTGTATATCGCTGAATCCCCGCTGTATGAGATCAACACGAAGGATAAAACCTGGTTTGCCTATACCGAACAGGAAAAGGCTGCCATTCTCAAGCAGCTTGAGGGGAAAAAGGTCAGCGTCCAGCGCTCAAAGGGTCTTGGTGAAAACGACCCCGAGATGATGTGGATGACCACGATGAACCCCGAAACGCGCCGCCTGATCAAGGTCATGCCCGAGGACGCCGCACGCACGGCCGAGGTCTTCGACCTTCTGCTGGGCGACAATCTGCAGGGCAGAAAAGAGCACATCGCGGAAAACGGATATAAATATCTCGATCAGCTGGACGTGTCCTGACGCGTCCGGCAGACTCGTCTGAATATGAAAAGGACAGAACTATCATGGCAAAAAAGAAAGAAGCGGAAGCTAAAAAGTGGATAGACCCGCGCGTACAGGGACTGCACGGCGCAACGGTAGAGCAGCCGATCTGTCAGACGCTTGAGACAAACTTCATGCCCTACGCCGTGTCGGTCATCGTTTCGCGCGCCATCCCCGAGATCGACGGCTTTAAGCCCTCACACCGCAAGCTTCTGTACACGATGTATAAAATGGGACTTCTGACCGGCGGCCGGACAAAATCCGCCAACATCGTCGGCCAGACCATGCGTCTGAACCCGCACGGCGACGCCGCCATCTATGAGACCATGGTGCGCCTTGCGCGCGGAAATGAAACGCTGCTGCACCCGTTTGTCGATTCCAAGGGCAACTTCGGCAAGGTCTACTCGCGCGACATGGCCTACGCCGCCTCGCGTTACACCGAGGCAAAGCTCGACCCCATCTGCACCGAGCTGTTCCGCGACATTGACGCGGACACGGTCGATTTTGTGGACAACTATGACGCAACGATGAAAGAGCCGTCGCTCCTGCCCACCACCTTCCCCAATGTGCTGGTTTCAGCCAATATGGGCATCGCCGTCGGCATGGCCTCAAACATCTGCTCATTCAATCTGCGTGAGGTGTGCCAGACAGCCGCCGCGCTGATCAAAAATCCGGACGCCGATCTTCTGGACACCCTCCCTGCCCCCGATTTTTCCACCGGCGGTGAGATTCTCTATGACGCGGCCGAGATGCTGCAAATCTACAACACCGGACGCGGCTCATTCCGCATCCGTGCAAAGTGGCGCTATGTCAAAGAGGGCAACATGATCGAGATCTATGAGATCCCGTACACCACAGCAACCGAGATCATCATGGACAAGGTCGCCGAGCTGATCAAGGCCGGCAAAATCCGCGAAATCGCAGATATGCGCGATGAGACAGACCTGAACGGTCTGAAGCTGACCATCGACCTCAAGCGCGGCGTTGAGCCGGAAAAGCTGATGCAGAAGCTGTTCAAGACCACCACGCTTCAGGATACCTTCGGCTGTAACTTCAACGTCCTGATCGCCGGTCTGCCGCGCGTGATGGGCGTGCGCGAAATCCTCAGCGAGTGGACGGCGTGGCGCACTGAATGCGTCCGGCGGCGCGTATATTTCAGTCTGCAAAAAAAGCGCGACCGGCTGCACCTGCTCAAGGGTCTCGGGCGCATCCTGCTGGACATTGACAAGGCCATCGCCATCATCCGCGAGACCGAGCTGGATGCCGAGGTCGTGCCCAATCTGATGATCGGCTTTGGGATCGATGAGATTCAGGCAAACTTTGTCGCAGAGATCAAGCTGCGCAATATCAACAAGGAATACATCCTGAAAAAGCTGGAGGAAACGGGCGAGCTGGAACGCGAGATTGCAGAGCTTGAGGACACGCTCAGCAGCGAAAAGAAGATTCGCGCCATCATCGTCTCCGAGCTGAAAGCCGTCGCGGAGAAATACGGCAAAGAGCGCCGAACCACGCTGGTCTACGACCACGAGATTGAGGTCGAGGACGAGCCGGACGCACCGGACTATCCGGTCACGCTGTTCCTCTCACGCGAGGGCTATTTCAAGAAGATCACGCCGCAGTCGCTGCGCATGTCGGGCGAGCAGAAATACAAAGAGGGCGACCGGCTGCTGATGCAGCAGGAGACCACCAACAATCAGGAGCTTCTTGTCTTCACCGACAAGGCACAGGTCTACAAGTGCCGCATTTCGGACTTTGCAGACTCCAAGGCCTCTGCCCTGGGTGAGTATCTGCCGGGCAAGCTCGGCTTTGACGAGGGCGAAAGCTTCTTCACCGCCTGTCTGCCGGGCGACTATCACGGCTGCGTGCTGTTCGTCTTTGAAAACGGCAAGGCCGCCAAGATCGAGCTTTCGGCCTATGACACCAAGTCCAATCGCCGCAAGCTGACCGGCGCCTATTCGGATAAAAGCCCGCTGCGCGCCATCATCCATCTGCCGGAGGAGCGCGAGCTTGCGCTGTACGCAAGCGACGGGCGCGCACTGGTCATCTCCACGGCGCTGCTGGCGTCCAAGACCACACGCTCGGCACAGGGCGTGACGGTCATGGCGCTGAAAAAGAAGGCCGTCCTGGAGCGGGCGTGTCCGTTGGAGGACAGCTTCATCACAAACGCCGCACGATACCGCGCACGGACGCTTCCGGCGGCGGGCGCGCTGCTGCGTGAGGACGACATGGAAGAAAAACAGACTCGTATTGAGCTTTGACAGGAGGGATCCGCGTGCAGAACAGTCCCGTATGGAAAATGCTCCGCTTCTGCGGAATGATCGCACTTGGCAGCGCAACCTTTGCGCTGGGCTTTGATCTGTTTCTTGAGCCGAACGCAGTCAACGTCGGCGGCATGACCGGCCTTGCCATGGTCATCCGCAAGGTGATCGGCATGGGCTCGGTCGGCCTGATCAGCGCACTTTTGAACGTGCCGCTGTTTCTGCTGGGCTATCGCTATCTGGGACGCAAGTTTTTTATCGGCTCACTGCTGGGGACGCTGTTCAGCGCACTGTTTCTTGAGCTGTTCACCCTGCTCCCCGTGCCGGAGACCGAGCCGCTGCTGGGCGCGCTTTACGGCGGCCTGTTCAGCGGTGTGGGACTGGGACTGGTCTTTCTGGCGGGTGCCTCAACGGGCGGCACTGACATCATCGTCCGGTTTTTAAAGCGGAAATTTCCCGATCTTCGGCTGGGCAAGCTGATGCTGGCGCTGGACGTTGCCATCGCGCTTCTGACCGGCTTTGTCTTCCACGACATCAACAAAACGCTCTACAGCATCATCACGCTCTACGTCTGCTCCGTCTCGCTGGATGGCGTGCTGTACGGTCTGGACTACTCCACGGTCGCCATGATCATCTCCGATCACTTTGAGCAGATCGCGCAGAGCATCGACCGCCAGCTCGACCGCGGCGTCACCTATCTGGACGGCAAGGGCTTCTACTCGCAGCAGGATAAAACCGTCCTCCTCTGCGCCGTGCGCAAGCGTCAGGTGGGTCAGCTCAAGGAGCTGGTCAGCACCATTGACCCCAATGCGTTTATGATCCTACAGGAGGCGCATCAGGTGCTGGGCGAGGGCTTCAAGGGCTATTCCGACAATCTCTGATCGGCCAGACGGCAGGAGGCAGTATGAAACGGCTTGCAGCTTTTCTGACGGCGGCGCTGCTGTGCGCGGGTCTTTGTGCCTGTGCGCAGCTGGTACCGTCCTCATACAGCAGTGTCACACCCTATACCGAAACACAGCCCGAACCGGAGATCGTCAATCCGGACATGCGTCTGGCCGCCAACATGGCTGAGCTGAAGCAGGCGATTCGTTCCTTTGTCGAGGGACACATCGAGCATGGTCTCATCCGCGTCTACTCCTACACCGGCGACGTGGAGGACGATCTGACCACGGCGGCATATCAGGTGGCGCGGGAAGACCCCTATGGGGCATATGCGGTGGACTATATCACACACAGCTGCTCACTGATCGTGTCGTATTATGAGATCGAGATCGACATCACGTTCCGTCCCGATATCGTCTCAAGCGACGCGCTCTCCTATGCGATCAGCACGAGCGGCGCAAAAAAGCTGATCGAACAGGCAATCGACCAGTATGAAGACCATCTGGTGCTCTATCTGACGTACTATAACAGTGAGCTGGACGTGCAGGCGCTGGCTGCGGCCTACTGCGCACAGGCGCCCGCGCGGCTGATGGCCGTACCCGTGGTGCAGACGACCATGTATCCGGAAAACGGCCAGTCGCGCATTCTGGACATTCGTTTTTCCTATCCGCACGACGCAGCCACGCTGCGCGACATGGCAAAGGCCGTGGATGAAAGTCTGGAGGCCGCCTCGGTCTACGTCCGCTACCGTCAAAGTGAGCACGAAAAGGCCGCGCTGCTGTTCACCTATCTGCTTGAGCGCCTGATCTACGTCGAAGCAGAAAGTCAGACGCCGGTCTACGCACTGTTCTGTGAGGGTCTGGTGTCCAACCAGGGCGCAGCAGTCAGCTGGCAGCTTCTGTGCGATGCAGCCGGACTGGACTGCATCACCGTCAGCGGTATGCGCGCAGGAAACGCCTATTTGTGGAATATTCTACAGCTGGACGGTGTGTATTACCACGTGGATATTTTCCGCGACCTGCTCACAGGTGAGGCGCTCAACTGCCGCAGCGACGCGGATATGACGGATTACTATTGGGATGTGTCGCAATACCCCGCCTGTCCGCCGCTTGAGCCGGAGGAACAGGAGCCTGTAGATGCGCCGGACGAGCCGGAGGCCGATGCGCCGTCTGCGGATACACCGGACACCGAGACGGATGCCGACGCCGATACGCCGCCGTCAGACACGCCGCAGAAGCCGGAGCCGGACGGCATCTCCCCCGACGCACCGCACCAGCCGGATGGCACGCAGGACACACACCAGCCGCCGCAGACCGGCGGCGCAGCCAGATAACCGATACCTGCTTTGGCCGTGGGGCGCGTTCCCCACGGCCTTTGTAATTTCTCTGCGCATTTTCAGAAATTTTACTTGACAATTCGATTATTTCTGCTATAATCATACCTGCATTTGAGATGCGGGTGTAGCTCATCCGGTAGAGCGCCACCTTGCCAAGGTGGAGGTAGCG
>CAZPYW010000053.1:0-10052 GCA_964590095.1 uncultured Oscillospiraceae bacterium
ATGTGGGCATCGACCCCTACAAACAATCCCTCAGTCAGCCTTACGGCTGACAGCTCCCTTTACACAAAGGAGCCATCGCACGCGCCGCGTGCGGAGAAAGGAACCATCTCTATGCTCCATGGTATCAGCCACAAAGAATATCTCGTGCTTCCCGCGCCCAGTGAGGACGACAGCCGCAGTGATCAGCGGCGCGTGCTCGACGCGCTGGACGAGCTGGGCTATCCGGCCTGCTTCTCGCTGCGTGCCCTGCGGCAGCTGTCTGCCGTCTGTCCGCGCGCGGACTGGCGCATCACGGCAGCGCTTGCCTGGGACGGTGCGCGCTGGGTCGTGGCCGCGCTCTCTGCGGGCGACACCACCGCGCAGCACTATGGCTATGCCGTCGATCTTGGCAGCACCGGCGTTGTCATGCAGCTGCTCGACTGTAACAGCGGCACGGTTCTTGCCGAGCAGGCCGCGCCAAACGGCCAGATCGCCTGGGGTGAGGATATTCTCAGCCGCATCTTTGCCTGTAAGGAAGACCCCGCCGTGCGTGAGCAGCTGCAACAGGCCACAATCGACACGCTCCTGCTTCTGTGCGACCAGCTTGAGGAGCAGACCGGCGTTTCGCCTGCGCAGTGCATCAGCATGGTCATCTCCGGCAACACCGCCATGATCCACTTTCTGCTTGGTCTGGACGCGTTTTGCGTGTTCTCCGCGCCGTTCGCCGTCCACACCGACGCGCCGCCCTTTCTTCCTGCGCAGGCGCTTGGTCTGCCGCTCTGCGGCTATGTCTACTGCGTGCCATCCAAATCCAACTATATCGGCGGCGATATCATCAGCGGCATGCTGGCAACCGAGCTTTACCGGCGCGCAGATATCTGCGTTTTCTTTGATATTGGAACCAACGGCGAGCTGGTCGTGGGAAACCGCGATTTTCTGCTCTGCTGCGCGGGCGCAGCCGGTCCGGCACTTGAGGGCGGCGTGATCAAAACCGGTATGCGCGCCTGTACCGGCGCAGTTGAGCACGTCACGCTGAAAAATGCCGAACCGGTCTGCCGCGTCATCGGCGGCGGAACGCCCGTCGGTATCTGCGGCTCCGGCGTGGTCGATCTGATGGCGGCGCTTTTGCTGAGCGGCCTGCTCGATCTGCGCGGACGGCTTCAGGAGGGCGCATCGCCGCGCATCACACGCGACGGGCAGACGGGCGAGCTGCGCTATCTCTATGCGCCCGGGCTGTGGCTGTATCAGAGCGATCTGGATGAATTTATCCGCACCAAGTCGGCGGCGGCCACCATGGTCGAATACGTCCTGCGCGAGGCGGGTATTCCCATGGACGCCGTGTCGGATTTCTACGCTGCCGGCGCCTTTGGCAGCCACGTTGATGTGGAGTCTGCCGTCACCATTGGCATGTACCCCGATCTGCCGCGGGCGCATCTGATCCCTGCGGGGAACACCTCGCTGCTTGGCGCGCAAAAGCTCCTGCTCGACCGGACGCTTGCCGCGCAGATCGACGGCATTCTGGAAAAAATGACGTATTTTCAGCTCTCGCAGGCGACCGATTTCGTGTCGATGATGGTCGCGGCGCAGGCGCTTCCGCACACCGATCTTGACCGTTACCCCTCTGTCCGGCGCAAGCTGGCTGCGCGCGCAGCCAGCAGCAACGCAGAGGGCTGAGCGTATATCGCGCCGTCTCTGCGTTTTCAGAGGCGGCGTTTTTCTTCTTTTTTCAAAAAAATTTTTACCGTCATGAAACGTTTGTCTGCACGTTCCCGTCTTAATGGGTGACGGCAGGTTGACCTGCCGCACAGGGAGGAGATCAAAAGCGTAACTATGAACGACAACGCGATCATTCAGCTTTACTTTGCCCGCGAGCAGGCCGCGATCGACGCATCCGAGAAAACCTACGGCGGCCTGTGCCGGAGCATTGCCCGCCGCATTCTGTGTGACGCGCGCGACGTGGAGGAGTGCATCAGCGACCTGTGGCTGCGCGTCTGGAATGCCATTCCGCCGACCAGACCTGATTCGCTGCGCGCATATCTGGCGCGGGTCGTGCGCAATCTTGCGCTTGACCGTGCAGGCTATAACAGCGCCGCGCGGCGCAAAAGCGCATTGGAGGAATCCTTTGAAGAGCTTGCGCCATGTCTTTGTATTTCAGACAGTGCACAGGGCACGCTGGAAGCCGAAGAGCTTCGCGCCTTTCTGCGCGATTTTCTGCTGGCGCAGCCGCAAAAAGCGCGGGTGCTTTTCGTGCGGCGCTACTGGTACGGCGAAAGCATCCGTGAGCTTGCCGGTGCATTTGGCAGCCGCGAGGAAACCATCCGCTCATCACTCTTTCGGACACGGACAAAGCTCCGTGCCGCCATGCAAAAGGAGGGCATTTGTCTATGAATCAGGAGCATTTCACGTTATTCCAGCGCGCCGCTGACCCCGCGCTGCTGGAGGAGGCACACGCGCCCATCGTCCGGAAAAAGTCGTATCTCCGTCCGATTCTGGCAAGCGCGGCGTGTCTTTGTCTTGTGCTTGCGGCAGCCGCCGTCCTCTGGCGCGGACAGAGCGGCACACCCGCGCAGCCCGAGAGCAGCGCGCAGCTTGCAAATCCGATACAGACCGTGACCGCGGATGAGCTTGCCGCGCTGGGCTATGCGCTCCCCGTGCCGGAGGGCGCAGACGACGTCCGCTACAGCACGATCACGCTTACCGCCGCGGGCGAGGCCGAAGCCCTGCCGCTGGCACAGGTGACCTACACACTGGATGCGGCGCAGTACACCTGCCGCGCGCAGAAGGGCGCAGCAGACGGCACAGATCTTTCCGGCATCTACTGTGACTGGACGCAGGAGCTTTCATGGAACGCGGATGATGTGCCGCTGACGCTGCGCAGCAACGACGAATGCGCCGTTGTCGGGTGGTATCTGGCCGAGTCCGACACGCACTATTCTCTCAGCGCGCAGACCGCCCCCCAGCTTGTCCTTGCACAGGTACAGGCCATGGCGCTTGATCTTGGTCATACGCTCGCCGCCGCACCCGCGGGCGCAGAGTCGGTCAGCATCAACGCCTTTTCCTATGATGACATGACGATTGCCGAAACGACCTTTGTCATGGATGGCCGCCGCTGGGTCTATCGCACTGCCGCAACACCGTCGCTTACCATCACCGATATTTCCGGCATAACGCAGACGTTTGCCGTCAACGCTTCCGCCGAGGTCTCGTGGTGCACGGCCGAGCTGTCGTTTGATGAGGGCGGCGCGGGCAAGATTCTCTGGCTGGACATCGCCCCGGGACTGATCTACAGTCTGGACGTTGACACCGGCGCAAGTGAGTCGCTTTTGCTGGAGATGGCAAATGCGCTCTTCTCTCCGGCGCAGGGCGACACGGAATAAAGCAGAACTGCCCGAACGAAAACGTTCGGGCGGCGCTTGTATGGACGGTGGACTTTTTCCGTTTCTGTGCTATAATTGATCTGAAAATTGCAGGACGAAGCCCTGTCTGGAGCTGGTTGGCATATGCAGAGTACATCGTATATTTATCTTTTTCTTTTTGTTTTGCTATTTCTCGTCTATCTGCCGAGAAAAAAGAGGCGAAAATGCGCCGCAAACAGAATTGTAAACAGGAAAGGAACTGAGAGAACCGTTATGAAAGAACTTGCATCGCGTTTCATTGGGAAGGACGTCTATGTGAAGCTGCTGGACGGCAATGCGGACGGCATCGTAAAGGAAGTAACCGACGGCGGTATGGTGCTGGAAAACAAAAACGGATTACAGGTTTTGAATCTGAATTATATCATAAAGATTCGTGAATACCCGTATAAAAACGGCAAACGAGCCACATTATTGGCAGAATAAGAAACCAGGCCGCCCGCCGGTCGCAAGCTGCAAAAAGCGGGCGGTCTTTTTATGCGCATTTTTAAGAAAGCGCCGCAGACACCGTTTCGCGCTGCATCCCCGCAGGCGCGTGGGTACCGCCCGCATTTTTTGCCGCAGGATTGTTCTTTTTTCAAAAATATGCTACAATTCTGTCAGAGCTTTTCATCATAGAACAGATTAAAGCTGGCAAATACCTGCTCTGCCGTCTGCGCATAGCGCGCGCCTGCCTCCTCGCTGACCGAGAAGACGAGCGCATAGCCATATGTCCCATCCATCAGCACATCCGCGCGGTATAGCCGCCCGCCCTCATCGCCCGAGGCGTACCACGCAAACTGATACTCGGGCATCCCGAAGCGGCGCGTTGTTACGATTTGCAGCTGTTCGGCAGAAAAGCCCGACAGCTGCCGCGTGATCGTGTCGATGCTCTCTGCGGCGATGGTTTCGGCGCTGATCTCATACCCGCCGTCGCCGCCGATGTAAACGCGCCGCGCGCCGTCATCCGACAGATCGTCTGCCGCGTCCAGCGGCACGTCAAAGGATATGGTATACGCCTCACGCAGAGAAAACACGGTATCGGGCATCGTGTCATCCACCGTCTCCCAGGCCGTCTGCATCGCGCCGCACCCGCTCAGCATGAGCAGCAGCGCACCGCATACGGCCGCCACCGTTTTTTTCATACAAAACACCTCCGAAAGGGATTGTTATGCTGTACTGTCTGCTACTAATCAATGCGGTGTCCATGCTGGTTATGTGTCTGGACAAAAATTTTGCGCGCCGCGGGATGTGGCGCATTCCCGAGGCCGTGCTGCTTGGCCTTGCTGCGTGCGGCGGGGCACTTGGCGTGCTTCTGGGGATGACGCTGTTCCACCACAAGACACGCAAGCCAAAATTTTATATTTCCGTTCCGCTTCTGCTGGCGGCACAGGTCTGGCTGCTGCTGCGCTTTTTCGTAAGATAAATACAAAAGAGAGGTGCGGGATGCACCTCTCCGAGTCTAAGTAAAACCCGCGCAGCGTCTGCGTCAAAAACGCGAAGCAGCACAAGCCCATGGAAACGCCCAATACAGTCGGCTTGCGTTTGCGCGTGTTTATACCTCCTCCTGCGCGCGCGGCATGTTCCAGTGGTAGTGCGCCGCAAGACAGCGGATCGCAAACACCACAACCGCCGCCACACTGCCTGCAAGGCGTGTGTCCACGCCCGCTGCGTTCAGTCCGGTATACAGCACCGCTCCGGCCAGCGAGGCCGTGGCATAGACATGCTTGACAAACACCATGGGCGTAATACCGGCCAGCGCATCGCGCACAACGCCGCCGCCCGTCGCGGTCAGAACGCCGACAAAGACCAGCAAGATGGGACTTGCCGCCGGATGCGCGTGGATGCAGGCCTGAATGCCCGAAACGGTAAACACCGCCAGACCGAGCGAGTCCATAATAAGCAGCAGCAGATCAAACTGCCGCTGATGCCGCACCAGCGGCCGCCGCACAAACGGCAAAAAGAACAGAAACGAGGTCACGCACGCCGTGACCAGATAGACCGGATTCTGAAAGCACATCGGCGGGGTAACGCCGATCATCAAATCGCGCAGCGCACCGCCGCCGACTGCCGTGATCACGCCCAGAAAGATCACGCCCACAATGTCCAGCCGCTTGCGGATGGCAATCATCGCGCCGCTGACGGCAAACGCAACCGTCCCGATCATTTCAAGGACATACAGAAAGATATTCATATATTCATATTTCCTCCCGCTCAGTATGAGCTGATGGGCAGCGACGCGTCGTCAACGCCCTTTTCCACGCTGCGGATCTGGATGTAATAGCTGTAATCCGCGCTGACCTCGACCAGCACGCGCTCACCCGCGCGGCGGCCAAGGACGGCTCTGCCAACGGGCGATTCCTTGCTGATCAGTCCCTTCAGCGCATTCTGGCGCAGGGTGGTGACAAGCCGGATCTGTTCCTCCTCGTCGTCCTCCTCCATGTAGATCGTGACCTTGTCGAACAGGCCGATCTCATCCGGCGCCGAGGATGCGTCGATCACTCTGGCTGTTTTGATCATCCGCTCAAGATAGCGAATGCGGCTGTCGTTGCGGTTTTTCTCGCGCTTTGCCGCCTTATACTCAAAATTCTCGCTCAAATCGCCAAATTCGCGCGCCGTTTTGACGTCCTCGATCAGCTGCGGCCGCAGCTGGATGCGCCGGTAGTCCAACTCCTCCTGCATCTTTTTGATGTCGACCGCTGTCAGTTCATCATTCATCGTGAAGCCTCATTTCAAATCAATATCCGCGGCATATTCCGCGGCCTCAGGGAGTATATTTCATGCAGATCATCGCCCGCATTCATTCTGATTTTCCAACCAAGTTTGGTGTGCCGCGCCAAAGCGGCCTTGCCGACGCGCTTACCGCGACCATTGTTTTTGAGCCGCCGTTCCGCAACCCTGACGCACTGCGCGGACTTTCGGATTTTTCGCACATCTGGCTGCTCTGGCAGTTCCACAAGGCGCTGCGTGAGGGCTGGTCGCCTACCGTGCTGCCGCCAAAGCTGGGCGGCAAAACGCGCGTGGGCGTATTTGCCACGCGCTCGCCGTTCCGGCCAAATTCCATTGGACTGTCCTGTGTACGTCTGCTTGGGGTCGATCTGCACACCAAGGACGGCCCCATCATCCGCGTTGCCGGCGCCGATCTGGTGGACGGCACGCCGATCTTTGACATCAAGCCCTATCTGCCCTATGCCGACTGCCACCCCGAGGCCGTCGACGGCTTCGACGGCAAGCGCCAGGGCGCGCTGCTTACCGTTGTGTTTCCGCCGGAGCTGGAGGCGCTGATCCCGCCGGAAAAGCGCGCAGGTCTGCGCCAGGCACTCGCCTGCGGCCCCATCCCCGGGTATCAGCATGACCCCACGCGGCGCTATGGCTTCAATTTTTCCGGTCTTGACGTGCGCTTTACCATTGACGGCGAGGTGCTGACGGTCGTTGAGATCGTGCAGCTGGAAAACGTCTGAGCTAGTAGTCCACCTTCATCAGACACAGCCCCTGCGGCGGGGCGGTGGGGCCGGCCAGCCGCCGGTCGCCCGCGTGCATGATCTGCGCGATATCGGCAGGTGTCAGACTGCCCTTCCCCGCCTCAAGCAGCGTTCCCACCAGAATGCGTACCATGTTCTGCAAAAAGCCGTTTCCATGGAACGTAAAATACAGATACTCGCGCTTTCGCGCGATCTGGATGGAATCCACGGTTCTGACCGTGGATTTTTTCATGCGCGGATTGCTGCAAAAGCTTTTATAGTCGTGCGTTCCCTGTAAAACCTGTGCCGCCGCCTGCATGGCAGCAACGTCCGGCTGAAAGTCCAGCGTCCAGACGTATTTTCGGTCAAAAACAGGCTTGTTTTCCCCCACATAACAGGTATAGCGGTATGTCTTGCCCACGGCGCGATAGCGCGCATGGAAGCGCTCGGCCGCCTCGCGTACCTCGGCGATGCAGATATCCTCGGGCAGATAGCGGTTCATATACGCGCGAATCTCGTCGGGCTGTCTGTCGGTGTCCAGCATGGTGCTTGCCACCATGGCGCGTGCGTGTACGCCCGCGTCGGTGCGGCCTGCGCCAAATACCTCGACCGGCGCATCGCACATCCGCGAGAGCACGGCCTCAAGCTTTCCCTGAATGGTGTCCTTATCGGGCTGACGCTCCCAGCCGTAGTAGCGCGTGCCGTCGTAGCTGAGCGTCAGCTTGTAGTTTTTCATCATTTCTGCACGCCATCCTCATATTCTCTGGTGTATCGGCAGACGGGATAGTTCGCGCAGCCCCAGAAGCGCTGTCCCTTGCGCGCGCCCTTCTGCGCCGTGCGCAGAACCATACGCCCGCCGCAGCGTGCGCAGACCGGAACGGCGGCGCTGGCCGCGTGCTCGCGGTGGCGCTGTGCCGCCTGCGGCTTTTGCAGGGGCAGACTGTCATATTTCATCGCCGTGCAGTGCGCGCGGCGCGCGATCTCAACGGCCAGCATGTCATACAGACGGCGCAGCTCTTCCTCGCTGACGCCTGCGGCCAGCTTGCGGCGCAGATATTCCTCGGGTGCTGCGCCCACCTTCTTCCGGAACGCATCGACAAAGCGTTCGGCATCGCTCTTTGGCTTTCTTTTCTGGTACATGGTTCCGCTCCTTTCCTCGGCGCGTTTCGTTTGTTCTATTATACATAATCGGCACGGAAAAATCTACTGCCGCATTTTTTACAATTCTCGAAAAAAACACTTGACAAATCTGTATGACTGTATTATTGTATTACTGTCCTAGTACAATAATCAACGGAGGTGGACACATGTCCTGGGATTTTGCACCGAACCAGCCGATTTATACCCAGCTGATCGACCGTCTGCGGCGCGCCATTGCCGCCGGCGAGTATCCCTCCGGCAGCCGATTGCCGGCTGTCCGCGAGCTTGCCGCCGAGGCGGGTATCAATCCAAATACCGTCCAGCGCGCGCTGGGCGAGCTGGAGCGCGAGGGTCTGATCTATGCGCAGCGGACAGCAGGCCGCTATGTGACCGATGACCCCGCCGCCATCACCGCCGCGCGGCGTGAGCTTGCCGCGACGCAGGTACGGCAGTATCTGTCTGCCATGCGCGCACTGGGCTTCAGCGTGGAGGAGGCCGCCGCACTGGCCGCAGAAATGAAAGAAAAAGAAGACGAAAATGATGAACAAGAGGAGGAAACTTAAATGCCTGTATTACAGTGTCAGGGACTGACCAAGCTCTATGGCCGCGTCTGTGCGCTTGACCATGTAGATCTTACGGTCGAGCCGGGGCGCATTGTCGGTCTGCTTGGCCCGAACGGAAGCGGCAAGACGACGCTGATCAAGCTTGCCACCGGTCTGCTTTCGCCCAGCGAGGGCAGCATCCTGATCGACGGCCAGATGCCGTCACCCAAAACAAACGCCATCGTATCCTATCTGCCCGACCGCGTGTCCCTGATCGCGTGGGCAAATATCAGACAGCTGATGGACTTTTACGCCGATTTCTACGCCGACTTTGACCGCACCGCAGCCGAACAGATGCTTTCCCATCTGAACCTGTCACCCGCGCTGCGCGTCAGACAGATGTCAAAGGGCATGAAGGAGAAGGTTCAGCTGATTCTGACCATGAGCCGCAAAGCGAAGCTCTATCTGCTGGATGAGCCGATCGGCGGTGTTGACCCCGCGACACGTGATTACATTCTGCACACCATCATCGCAAACTACAACCCCGAGGCCGCCGTTGTTGTCAGTACGCACCTGATCGCAGACGTGGAAAACATTCTCGACGAGGTCATCTTTGTCAATCAGGGACGCGTTGCCCTGCATTCCACCGTGGACGAAATCCGTGCCACACGCGGCATGTCGGTCGATGCGTATTTCAGGGAGGTATACAAATGCTTGGAAAACTGATCAAACATGAGTTCCGCGCCACGGCGCGGCTGATGCTGCCGCTGTTTCTGGTGGTGGTGCTGCTGTCGGTGACGGCGCGCGTTCTCTACTCCGACATTCTCCTTGCGGCGATCAAGTCTGAGAAATTCTATTCGATTCTCGGTACGCTGATCACCATCGCCTTTGTCATTGCACTGGTCATTGTGACTGTCTTCTCCGTCGTGCTGATGGTCAGCCGTTTCTACCGGAATCTGATGACCGATGAGGGTTATCTGATGTTCACCCTCCCTGCCGGCGTACACCGCATTCTCTGGTCAAAGCTGATCGTTTCTGCCGTCTGGTTCCTTGCGACCTTTGCCATTGACGCGCTGGCGATCTTTATCGCCGTGTCTGAGGGCGGCGAGCTGCGCAATCTGTTTGATGCCCTGCGCGAATTCCTGTCGCAGCTGGATACGTACTATGCGCTCAACGGCGCAGCATTCGTGCTGGAGCTGCTGGTGCTGGCGCTGCTGTCGCTGCTGGTCACTTGCCTGAACTTCTACGCGCCCATTGCCATCGGCCACAGCTTTGCAAACCACAAAACGCTTTTGTCGGTCGTTTTCTATTTCGCACTCAGCGCATTCTGGGAGGTCGTTTTCGTCGTCCTCAGCTGGAGCGGTATCACCTGGCTGGACAGCAGTTCAGCCCTGATCGGCAACGCCAGCAACATTCCCGCCACCCTGACACTGGCGCACAGTCTGATTCTGAGCGTCACGGTGTGGATGCTGGTCGTCGGCGCAGCAATGTATTTTTTGACATGGTTCATGCTGCGCAGGCACAGAAATCTGCAATAA
>CAZPYW010000054.1:0-9911 GCA_964590095.1 uncultured Oscillospiraceae bacterium
GCCCCGCGCGTGGAGCTTGCGCTTTCGCAGCTTGCGCGCTCGCTGGCATCCATCCGCTCCCAACAGGATCAGTCCCGCGGCGCAGCCGCCGCGCTGGGCGACCCCGCGCGGCTGCAGGCGCAGCGCGAGTCGCTGCGCGCAAAGATTCAGGCACTGACAGCGCGCTACGACGCGCTCACGCTGGCCATGCAGACGCTGGACGAGGCAAATGATGAGCTGCAAACGCGCTTTGCTCCACAGCTGGCCGCGCTTGCGGGCGAGCTGCTGGGTAAGCTGACCGGCGCGCGCTATGACGCGGTGCTCCTTGACCGCGAGCTGCGCGCCGAGGCGCGCCAGTCCGGTGAGCCGGTCACGCGGCAGCTGCTGAGTCTGAGCGGCGGCACCGTCGATCAGGTCTATCTTGCCGTCCGGCTGGCCATCTGCCGGCTGGTGCTGGGTGACGGCGCACCGATGGTGCTGGATGATGCGCTGGTGCGCTTTGACGATGCGCGTCTGCGCGCTGCGCTGGCGCTGCTGCGGCAGGAAAGTGCCAGCCGCCAGATCCTGCTTTTCACCTGTCAAAGCCGCGAGGCAGCCATCGCCGCCGAGCTTTGAGGCACAGCAAATATGCAGACATGCAAAAGGGACGTACCTGCGGTACGTCCCTTTTGCGTTTCTCTGCGTTTAGTTCGGCGCTCAGTTCAGCGCATAGAGCGCGGTGAATTTTTCCTCCAGATAGTCCAGGAAGTAATTGACGTTCAGTCCCTCGCCGGTGATGGCGCGAATCCACTCGTCCGGCGTTGTAATCGAGGCGATGGAGAAGACGTGCTCCTTCAGCCAGTCGCGGATGGGAAGCAGATCGCCCCGCCGCACGGCGGCAAAGACGTCAAAGTCCCGCTCCATCGTGCGCAAAATCTGCACGCCATAGGCGCTGCCCAGCGCGTAAGACGGGAAATAGCCATAGCTGCCCGTCCAGTGGACATCCTGCAAGCAGCCCTCGGCGTCATTCGGAACGTCCACGCCAAGATACGCCTTGTACTTTTCGTTCCAGACGGCGGGAATCTCATCCACGGTGATCTCGCCGTTGACAAATGCCTTTTCCAGCTCATACCGGATGAGCACATGCAGACAGTAGGTCAGCTCATCCGCCTCACAGCGGTTGAGGTCGGGCTTTGCGATGTTGACCGCCTCATACAGCTCGCGCTCGCTCACATCCTGGAAGGTGTCGCCGGTCAGCGCAAGCAGTCTGGGATAGATAAAATGAATGAACGCCTCACTCCGGCCGATCAGATTCTCATAGAAGCGCGAGATGCACTCATGCATGGCGTTTGACATGCTGTTGTCGGCGTGCTCGCGATAAAATTCCTCCGGCTCATTCTGCATGAACAGTGCATGACCGCCCTCGTGCAGGGTGGTAAAGATATTCGAGATCACGTTTTCCTCATAATAATGCGTGGTCACGCGGACATCCTTCGGGCCGTAGTTGTCGGTGAACGGATGCTCGGTGGTCATCAGCACCAGCGCGCTTTTGCGCAGCCCCTCCAGCTCCAGCAGCTCATGTGAAAACGCCTCCTGCTGCGCGATGGGACACGGCCGCGTCAAAAAGTCTGACCGGATTGGCTTTCCCTCGGCCTGAATGCGGGCAACCAGCGGGACAATCCTCGCGCGCAGCGCGTCAAAAAACGCATCCAGCTGCGCGATGCTGCCGTCCTTTTCATAGTCATCCAGACAGGTGTCGTAGTACGTCGCCTTCTTCTCCTCGCGCAGGTCGATCGTCTTCTGCGTATAGCCGATCATGGCGGCAAACGCATCGCGGAAGATGGAAAAATCACTGGCCTTTTTCGCCTCAAGCCACTTGCTGTAGGCGCGGCTTTCGGCAATGCTGATCTCATAGTCCAGCTTTGCGTCGATGTTTTTGGACTTCTGCCAGCGCTCATACAGATGCTCGACCGTCTTTTTCTGAACCGGCGTCAGCCCCTCGCTGTCAGCTGCAAGCTCGGTCACAAGGCGCTCATATTTTTTCGAGTGCGTCAGCTTGTAATACTGCTGTCCCAGCACGGCGATATCCTCGCCTGCCTGCTCCATGCCGTCGGGCGGCGCACAGCACTGCATGTCAAAGTTCAGCTTGCCGATGCTGCGGCCATAGACGTCTGCCGCATCCAGCAGCTTGCGCAGCTGGTTAAATTTCTGTTTGTTGGTCATATTGCTCCTCCTGATAAATCCGCTGCGCGCCCTGTCGGGCGGCGTTACGGCTGCTCGGTTTCTTTTTCCTGTTTGCGCGGATGGCGCGAGGGGATGGTAAAGACGACGGATTCATACGGCCGCAGCGGATAGCACAGCCGCCAGGGTCTGCCGTCGCACAGGTCGCGCGCGGCGCGGCTTTTCCAGCCTGCTTCATCCGGCCACGTGCTGAATACGCGCCGGTAAAGCCCGCCGCGCGGACAGCCCACCGAAAATTCCGGATACCCGACGGGCGTAAAGTTGCAGACAAACAGCAGCGCGTCGTTGTAGTTCCACGGATTGCGCCGGATAAAGGAAACGATGCTGCGGTCGCTGTCGCCGCTGTTGACCCACTCAAATGAGGCCGGTGCATCATCGTTGTAGAGCACCGGATACCGCCGGTACAGCGCCAGCAGATTGCGCCAGCAGTTCTGCACGTCGCGGTGGCCGGACTCCTCACACAGCTCCCAGTCCAGTCCCGCGCGGAAATCCCACTCGCGCTCCTGCCCAAACTCCTGTCCCATGAACAGCAGCTTCTTGCCCGGGTGGCCGATCATCATCGTATAGCACGTTTTCAGCGCGCCAAACTTCTCCATCCGGTTGCCCGGGGACTTATTGAACATCGAGCCCTTGCCATAGACGACCTCATCGTGCGAGAGAACCAGAATATAGCGCTCGAGAAACGCATATTCCAGCGTGTGCGTCAGAAGCCCGTGGTGATACTTGCGGTTGATCGGCTTTTCGTTGAGATAGCGGATAAACTCATTCATCCAGCCCATGTTCCATTTCAGGCCAAAGCCAAAGCCGCCCTCGCCTGCGGGCTTTGTCATGCCTGCCAGAATGGACGAATCCTCGGCGATCAGATAGGCCGACGTTTTTTCCCGCAGGATGCTGCTCAGATGGCGGAAGAATTCAAAGCCGTCCAGATTGTGTTCGCCGCCGTACTGGTTTGGCCGCCACTGCTCGCGGCCAAAGCTGTTAAACATCATTGAGGCCACCGCGTCCACGCGCAGCGCGTCGATGTGATACCTGCGCACCCAGAACAGCGCCGAGCCGATCAGGAAGTTTGAGACCTCTGTCCTGCCCAGATCAAACGCCTTCGTCCCCCACTGCGGATACTCCGCGCGCAGGGGGTCTGCGTACTCATACTGCGGCGTGCCGTCAAACTCGGCCAGACCGTATTCATCCTTGGGAAAGTGCGCCGGTACCCAGTCCAGAATCACGCCGATGCCGTTTTGGTGCATGTGATCGACAAAGTACATAAAATCTGCGGGCGCGCCATAGCGCGCCGTCGGCGCGTAATAGCCCGTGACCTGATACCCCCATGAGGGGTCATAGGGATATTCACAGATGCCCATCAGCTCAATGTGCGTATAGCCCATCTCGCGCACATAGTCTGCCAGCTCGTGCGCAAGACGCCGATAGTCATACGGCGTGCCGTCGGGATTCTGCCGCCATGAGGCCAGATGCACCTCATACACGGCCATCGGCTGCGCGGCAAAGCCGTCGGGCTTCTGCGCCGCAAGCCAGTCTGCATCGTGCCAGTCAAAGCCGTCCAGCTCTGTCACGACCGAGGCTGTCTCCGGCCGCAGCTGGCTGCCAAAGGCATAGGGGTCTGCCTTCAGAACCTCGCGCCCATCGGCGCGCGTGACGCAGTATTTATACCGCTCACCCGCGCCCACCGCGGGAATAAAGCACTCCCAGATGCCGTCGGTCAGCGTCATGGCGTCATGGCCGCGCGTCCAGCCATTGCGGTCACAGACCACGCTGACCGCACGGGCGTTTGGCGCCCACAGGACAAAGCGCGTCCCCGCCACGCCGTCGAGCACGCAGGGGTGCGCGCCCATTTTTTCATAGACCTCATAATGTGTGCCGCGGTGGAACAAATACCGATCCAGTTCTGTAAAGAATGCTTCGTGCATATTGCGCGCTCCTTTCGCGGTAGCTTGATATTGCATATTGCCGCGCCGCTTTGGCGCGTTTTCTGCCCACATTATACCACACGCTTTGCCGCGCGGCAATGGGATACGGCAGAATTTGGCGGCGCATGCTTGTAAAGCGCCCTGTCTGCGGTGTATAATAGCCAAAAAGCAAAAAGGAGGCAGCGCCATGACGGCAGCCAGACCGGACGCAATTTTAAATCGACTGGAGCAGGCCGGCTTTTCGGCGTATTTTGTCGGCGGCTGTGTGCGCGACCTGCTGCTTGGACGTGCGCTGCACGACTGGGACATCACGACCGCCGCCTCTCCCGAGACGGTGATGGCACTTTTTCCGCACAGCATCCCCACCGGCATCCGACACGGAACCGTCACCGTTCTGCTGGACGGCGCGCAGGCCGAGGTCACGACCTTCCGCGCCGACGGCGCCTACCGCGACGGCCGCCACCCCGAGCAGGTGCGTTTTGTCTCCTCACTGGAGGAGGATCTTGCGCGCCGCGATTTTACCGTCAACGCCATGGCAATGGATCTGCGCGGCGCAGTCTATGATTTTCACGGCGGACAGGATGATCTGCGGCGCGGCGTGCTGCGCTGCGTCGGCACGCCGCAGACACGCTTTCATGAGGACGCGCTGCGGATGCTGCGCGCATATCGCTTTGCCGCGCAGCTGGGCTTTACGCTTGAGCGCGAGACCGAGCGGGCAATTTTCGCCTGTGCCGACGGCTGTATGGCGCTCTCGCGCGAGCGCGTGCGGGATGAGACGGAAAAAACGCTCCTTTCGCCGCGTCCGGTATTTCTGGAAAAGCTGCTTGCCGCCGGACTGCTCCGTCCCTGCGGCCTTGCACGCAGCGTGCCGCTGGATGCCCTTGCGCAGCTGCCATGTGAACAGGCCGTGCGCTGGACAGCGTTGAAGCTGGCGCTGCCGGAGCTTTCTCCCGAGGCATTTCGTCTGCCGTCGCAGCTTTGCACGCAGATCACGCGCGCAGCAGCCTGCTATACGCCTGCGCCGGACACGCTTGCGCTCAAGCGCATTGCCGCCGAAAACGGCGCAGACATCGCCGCGCTGGTCGCCGTGCTGGCGGGCTGCACGCCGCAATGGGCAGAAATCTGTGCCTCCGGCGACTGCATCAGTCTGCGCCAGCTGGCCGTGAGCGGGCGCGATTTCCCCGCGCTGCATGGCGAGGCCGTCGGCCGCACGCTGCACCGGCTTTTGCTGCACGTGCTTGCGCACCCCGAGGACAACCGGCGTGAGACGCTTTTACAGCTGTCCGCGCACGAATCATGCGAATAAAAGCGCCCGTTTGGGCGCAAAAACCGGCGTGTATCCATCGATACACGCCGGTCTGGTTTTTTACAGCGCAGCGCGCAGCGCCGCGACCGCCTCGGGCGCAGTCGCCCATGAGGTCACAAAGCGCACGGCATAGTGCGTTGCATCCACCTGCGTATTGACTTCAAAGCTGAACTGCTGCGCCAGTGTGTCGATCTGCTCCTTTGACAAAATGGGGAAGATCTGGTTGGTACAGGGCTCGGCGTAGAAGCGATAGCCCTTTTCCGCAAATGCACGCGCCACCTCCTGCGCAGCCGCATCCGCGTGCCGCGCCAGCGACAGCCAGAGCTCATTCCGGAAAAACGCAGAAAATTGCAGTCCCAGCAGCCGCCCCTTTGCCAGCATCGCGCCGTGCTGCTTGATGCAGTTGCGGAAATACGGCTTCCACGCGTCGTTCACGATGACCAGCGCCTCGCCAAACAGCAGCCCGTTTTTCGTGCCGCCGATGTAAAACGCGTCGCACAGCTGCGCAAAATCCTCGGGCACAAGGTCATTGCTCCGGCAGACCAGCGCCGCGCCCATGCGCGCGCCGTCCAGATACAGCCCCAGCCCCAGCGCGCGGCAGGTGTCGTGCAGCGCCGTCAGCTCTGCCTTTGTATAGATGGTGCCAAGCTCCGTTGCATCGGAAATATAGACCAGACGCGGCACGACCATGTGGCCGTCGTCGCCGTTTTTATGCTCCTCCACGATTGCGCGCACCAGCTCCGGCGTCAGCTTTCCGTCCGGCGTTGCCGCCTCACAGATGCGGTGTCCCGCCGCCTCGATCGAGCCGCACTCATGCACGCAGATGTGCGCGGTGGTCGCGGCGATGACTGCCTCCCACGGCCGCAGAAATGCGGCAATGGCCGTCAGATTGGTAATGGTGCCGCCCACCAGAAAGTGAACGTCGGCCTGCGGACAGGCAAAGCGCGTGCGCACGGCCTCTGCCGCCGCCTCGGTGTAGCCGTCGCGGCCATAGCCCGCCGTTGCCTCCAGATTGGTGTCCAGAAGCGCCTGCAGCACGGACGGATGCGCGCCCTCAGAGTAGTCATTTCGGAACGAAAACATCATTTTCCCTCTTTCCTGCTGTCTTTTGTTTGCATACGGCGCTGCTTTTTTGTCCAAGCGCCGCGCAGCTTGTCTGTGACCAGTATACTCCATCCGACAGGCCGCCGCAAGCCCCGCGCCGTTTTTTCACGCCGCATTCCGGCCGCCATCGCGCAGCGTCCGGCCAAGCCACGCCCGCTCCCCCTTATCCGGCAGCGCAAGTCCCCGCGCCAGAAGCAGGTGCAGCACCAGAAAAGCCGCGCACCGCAGCGCGGCAGCGGGCGCGCCGCTCCGCAGCGGCAGATACATGCACAGCGCCGCCGGCGCAGCCACGCTCACGCCAAGACGCAGCGCAAAGCCCCACCGAACCGTCCACTGCGCCGCATCCAGCAGGAGCACCAGACTGAGATAAAAATTGACGGCGTGCGTCACGGTAAAGCTGATCAGATACCCCCTGACGCCAAGCCGCGGCAGCAGAACGTACAGCAGCGCCACATCCAGCACCGACGTGATGGTGTTGTTGCGCACACAGCGCGTCTGCTGTCCCAGCCCCTTGCACATCGCGTCCACAATGGCGTCGGCATAAAGCATGGGCGTCAGCGGCGCAAACAGGCGCAGATAGCGCCCCGCCTCGCTGCTTTTATAAATGAGCGCCCCCAGCTCCGGCGCACTGAGATACAAAAGCGCACCAATACAGGCGGCGTACAGCAGCCCCAGCCGCAGCGAGCGGCGGCAGATTCTCCTGATTCGTGCCTGCCCGCCGGCAGCACGACAGCGGGCAAGCTCCGGCACCAGCAGCTCGGACAGCGCAAAAAGCGGCGCGGCGGGCAGCATCAAAACCGGAAAAACCATCCCGCAGATCGTCCCATAGGCGGCCAGCCCCTGTCCCTCTGCGCGGGCAAACCGCGCAAGGCCGCGCGGAATCAAAAGCTGTTCCAGCGTCCGCAGTCCCGTCCGCAGATACTCGCCCAGCGCCAGCGGCAGACAAAGCCGCAGCATCCGGCGAAAAAGCCCTGCGTCCTCCGGCGCGCCGTACGCACGCAGCTCCCGCCGAAGCGTCCATCCCAGCCAGACCGCCGGAAGCAGCGCCGCAAGCAGCCCCGCTGCCGTCAGCGCGCAGATGGCGCGTGCGCCGTCCGCGCCCGCCCACATGCGCAGCAAAAGCGCCGAGAGCAGCGCGGCGGCAAGCTGCTCGGCAACCTCGGCTGCGATCAGACGGCGCAGCCCGCCGCAGGCGGTAAAATAGCCGGCGCACACGCTGAGCGCGCAGCGCAGCGGCAGTCCGATCGCCAGCAGCCGCAGCGCCGGCGCCGTCTGCGGCGCATGCAGCCACGCCCGCGCCAGCGTATCCGCCGAAAACAGCAGCATCGCGGCGGCAAGCGTGCTGCACACCAGTGTATAGCCAAGGCAAAGCCGAACGGCGCGCCGTACCCCGCCCAGCCGCCCCGCGCCATGCTCCTCGGCACACAGATACATCGCGGTGGTGCGGATGCCCGACAGCCCCAGCGTCATGGCAAATCCCCCGACGCTCCCGACCAGCTGCAAAAGTCCAATGCCCGCTGCACCGATCTGTCCGGACAGCCAGCGCTGAAACAGCACGCCAAGCCCGCGCAGCAGCAGCTCGACCGCCGTCAGCGCCAGCGTGTTGTAAAAAACCGAGCCCTGCCGCCGCATACAAACACCCCCTCGTCCCATTGTATGGAACGAGGGGGAAAGTATACCGCAGAGGATATCTCAGCGCAGCACCAGCTCGCCGTCCTCTGTATCCACGGTGATGGTTGCGCCGGACTGGACGCTGCCCTCCAGAATTTTTCTTGCCAGCAGCGTTTCCACCGTATGCTGGACATAGCGGCGCAGCGGACGCGCGCCAAACTGCGGGTCATAGGCCGCGTCAATAATCGCCTGCTTTGCCCCCTGCGTCAGCTCGCAGTGCAGCTGCTTGTCGGCCAGACGGCGGTTGAGCGCGGCAATTTGCAGCTCAATGATGCCGGTGATATTCTCTCTGGACAGCGGCTTATAGAACACAATTTCGTCCAACCGGTTCAAAAATTCCGGACGGAACGTGCGGTGCAGAAGTGTCTGTACCTGCTCCTTCGCCGCGTCCGTGATCTCGCCGTTTTCTCCGATGCCGTCCAGCAGGAACTGGCTGCCCAGATTCGAGGTCAGGATGATGATGGTGTTCTTAAAGTCCACCGTTCTGCCCTGTGAGTCGGTGATGCGGCCATCGTCCAGCACCTGAAGGAGGATGTTGAACACATCCGGATGCGCCTTTTCTATCTCATCAAACAAAATGACGCTGTACGGCCGGCGGCGTACCGCCTCGGTCAGCTGGCCGCCCTCCTCATAGCCCACATATCCAGGAGGCGCTCCGATCAGCCGCGACACGGAGAATTTCTCCATATACTCCGACATGTCGATTCGCACCAGATTTTTTTCATCGTCAAACAGCGCCTCGGCCAGTGCCTTGGCCAGCTCGGTCTTGCCCACGCCCGTGGGGCCAAGGAACAAAAACGAGCCCAGCGGCCGGTTGGGATCCTGAATCCCCGCGCGGCTGCGCAAAATGGCATCCGATACACAGCTGACGGCCTCATCCTGTCCAATCACGCGGCGGTGCAGGATTTCCGGCAGACGCAGCAGCTTTTCGCGCTCGCCCTCCATCAGGCGGCTGGTCGGAATGCCCGTCCAGCGCTCGATGATCTTTGCGATCTCCTCTTCTGTAACCTTGTTGCGCAGAAGGCTTGCCTCTCTGCCGCCTTGCGCGCGCTTTTCCTCCTGCTCCAGCTGCTTCTTCGCCTCGGGCAGGTCGCCGTACATCAGCTTTGCCGCCTTTTCCAGATCATAGCTCTGCTGCGCAGCCTCGATCTCGCGGTTCAGCGTTTCAATTCTTTCGCGCAGCTGCTGGACGCGGCCAATGGCGTTTTTCTCGTTTTCCCACTGCGCCTTCATCGTCTTAAACTGCTCGCGCTGCTCGGCAAGCTCCTTTTGCAGCTCGGCCAGACGGCCTCTTGAGAGTTCATCGTCCTCATTTTTCAGCGCCGCCTCCTCAATTTCCATCTGGATGATGCGGCGGTTGATGACGTCCAGCTCGGTCGGCATCGAGTCCATCTCGGTGCGGATCATGGCGCACGCCTCGTCGATCAGGTCGATGGCCTTGTCCGGCAGGAAGCGGTCGGTGATATAGCGATTAGACAGCGTTGCCGCCGCAATGATGGCGGGGTCTGTGATCTTGACGCCGTGGAAGACCTCATACCGCGATTCCAGTCCGCGCAAAATGGCGATGGTATCCTCTACCGTCGGCTCCTGCACCAGAACGGTCTGGAAGCGGCGCTCAAGCGCGGGGTCTTTTTCGATATACTGCCGGTACTCATCCAGCGTGGTCGCGCCGATGCAGTGCAGCTCGCCGCGCGCCAGCATGGGCTTGA
>CAZPYW010000055.1:0-9805 GCA_964590095.1 uncultured Oscillospiraceae bacterium
GCAAAAGTCCCGCGCTGTGCGGCGCGGGATTTGTACGCCGATTCTGCGGCTAAAATGCAAATTCTGACGTATGAGAAAAATAGTCGCGCATCTGCGCGCGGTCGTGGAGAATCTGCGCGCGCAGTGCCTGCATGGAGTCAAATTTCTGCTCACTGCGCAGCATGTGACAGAGCCACAGGCGCAGCGGCTTTTCATAAAGCACAGCGTCCAGCCCATCGATCCACGCTTCGGCCACGGGGGCATCCAGCGAGCCGACGGTGGGATGCAGGCCGATGTTGACAACGGCGGGAAAAACACGGCCGTCCTCCAGCTCGGCGCGTGCGCAGTAAACACCGTGCGGCGGGACAAGCAGCTCCGGCGCAATGGGGATGTTGGCTGTTGGGACGCCGATGGTGCGGCCAAGACCGCGTCCATGCGCAACGAGCCCCGAAAGCAGATGCGGATGCCCCAGAAAGCGGCACGCCGTATCCAGCTCACCACGCAGCAGCTGCTCACGGATGGCGGTCGAGCTGACGCGAACGCCGTCAAGCGTGACCTCTGCGATCACGTCGCAGCCAATGCCGCGTGCATGGCAGTATTCCGCCAGAAGCGCCGGCGTTCCTGCGCCGTGATGGCCAAAGCGGTAATCATGGCCGCAGACCACGTGCTGCGCGCCAAGCTGGCCGATGAGATAATCGTCGATAAATGCCTGCCAGGAAAGCGCCATCATGCGGCGGTCAAAATGCTCAAATACGACCTCGTCGATGCCATACAGGCGCTGCATCAGCAGCGTGCGGTCTGCCATCGTGCCAAGAAGCGGCGCGGCGCTCCCGCTGATAACGGCGGCAGGCGGCGCGTCCAGACTCATCGCACAGGCGGTAAGCCTGAGCTCGTCCGCGCGCTGACGCGTTTTTTGCAGCAGCGCGCCGTGGCCGATATGAACGCCGTCGAAAAAGCCAAGTGCAACGACGCGTTGCGTTTGCAAATCAGTTCACCTCGAAAAAGTTCTTCACGGTGCGCAGCGTGTGCGCCGTGACCTCGCCCAGCATCAAAAATTCGCCAGTTTCACAGTAGACACGGCACCGGCCGTCTGGAAACTGTCGGTCGCGTACCTCTGCGCCGTTGCGCACACGCGCAGCCTGCTGCATCGTGATGATGAGCGGCGGATGCTGAGAAAACAGCGCGTCAACCGGCAGCAAAAGCGTCTGCGGATCGTGTTCCGCCGCAAAGTCCAGAAGCTCCTGCATGGTAACGGCGTTTTCCAGCGAAAAACGACCGGCCATCGTGCGCCGAAGCGCGGACATACAGCCGCCGCAGCCAAGCGCCGCGCCGATATCGTGGCACAGCGTGCGCACATAGGTGCCCTTTGAGCAGCGAATGCGCAGCGTCCACTCACACCCTGCGCCATCCAGCACCTCAAGGGAGAAAATAGTGATCTGCCGCGGCTTTCGCTCGATTTCCTGCCCCTTACGGGCAAGCTCATACAGCTTTTTCCCGCCGATTTTTATCGCCGAGTACATGGGAGGAATCTGCTCGATTGGGCCGGTAAAACGGGGGAGGACGGCCTCAAGCATCTCGCGCGTCACGCTGACCGGCTGCTCAGAGAGTGTCTGACCGGTCGTGTCCTGTGTGTTGGTGACAAGGCCAAGCCGCAGCCCTGCGACGTATTCCTTTTCAGCCGATTCCATAAATTCAGCCGCACGTGTCGCGCGGCCGACAAAAATGGGCAAAACGCCCGTGGCCATGGGGTCAAGCGTGCCGCCGTGGCCGACACGGCGTTCATGAAAAACGCCGCGCAGCCTGGCAGCCACGTCCTGACTGGTCCAGCCGGCGGGCTTGTCTACGATCAAAATGCCGTTTGCCATCTTAAAGCTCCAATCCGCTCTTTTTCAGCACGTCCAGAATGGCCGCCTTTGCCGCGGGAATGCCGCCCTCGACCGATGCGCCCGCCGCGGCGCTGTGGCCGCCGCCGCCAAGCTGGCGGCAGAGGGCGCATGCGTCAAAGCGCGGACTGGTGCGCAGGGAAATCTTGCCCATGCCGCCCTCGACCTCACGGATGGTGATGCCGATCTCAACGCCCTCAATCGCGCGGGCAAAGCCCGAAATCGAGTCGATGTCGTCCTCGGTGATCGAAAGCTCGTCGATCCAGCGCTGCGGCAGGATGCAAAGTCCGATCAGCCCGCCCGCGTACAGCTCGGCGTTTTCGCTCAGCCTTGCCTCAAGGCGAAGGCGGGAGAGGGACTTGGTGTCAAAAAACGTCTTGTTGATGGGAGCGACGTCCGCGCCGCAGTCGATCAGCGCCGCCGCCGTGCGCAGGGTCGCGGCGGTGACGTTGGAGTATTTGAAGCAGCCGGTGTCGGTGGAAATCGCCACGTACAGCGCCTCGGCCGTCTTCCGGTCGATGGGCGCGCCCAGCTCGCACAGCAGATCGTAGATGATCTCGCCGCAGGCGGCGCGGTCACGCTCGACCAGGCGGTTTTCACACGGCAGATTGTTGCGCCCGTGGTGGTCGATCACCAGATCAAGCCGCGCGCCGGGCGCCTCTGCGCCAAAGCAGAGAAGCTCGGGCGTTGCAATGTCCACACTGACGATCACGGCGTCCTCCGGCGCAGTCTGACACGTCAGATCTGCAACAAACGGGCGAAGGCGCGCGGTAAACTGCGGGTTTTCCAGCACGGACGCCGTCTTGCCAATCGCGCGCAGCGCGCGGCACAGCGCGGCGGCCGAGCCGGTGGTATCGCCGTCAGGGCGGCGGTGCGTCAGGATGACATAGTTGTCATGTGTGCGCAGAAACTGCGCAGCCTCAGGGCGTGTCATCATCCGGTGTGTCCTCATGCTGCTCCTGTGCGCTGAGCTTGCTGAGAAGCTCATACATGTGCGCGCCGTATTTCAGCGAGTCGTCCAGTTCAAAGACGAGCTCCGGCGTGTAGCGCAGCTGAAGGTGTGCGCCAAGCTCACGCCGCAGCCAGCCGCCCGCCGATTTCAGCCCCTTCAGCGCCTCTTTGCCGCGGCTTTCTTCCAGTACGCTGACATAGACCTTGGCATAGCGCAGATCGCTTGTGGTGTCCACGCGCGTGATGGACAGCATGGTCTGCACGCGCGGGTCCTTGAGATTGCGGATCAGGTCAGCCAGCTCGCGCTGGATTTCTTCATTGATTCTTCCAATTCGGTTGGATGCCATAGAAGCCTCCTTAAAACAACGTGGTTTGCCGAAGCGGCGGGTCAGTTTTTGATCTGCTCCATGATGAAGCACTCAAAAATATCGCCTTCCTTGATGTCGTTGAACTTGTCAATGGACATGCCGCATTCGTAGTTCTGCGCGACCTCGCGGACAGAGTCCTTGAAGCGCTGCAGCGAGCCGAGCACGCCCTCATGGATGACGATGTTGTCACGCAGCACGCGAACCTGCGCGTCGCGCGTGATCTTGCCGTCCTTGACGTAGCAGCCTGCGACCGTGCCGACAGCAGAGACCTTGTAGGTCTGGCGCACCTCGGCGTGGCCGATGATGGCCTCACGGAACTTGGGCGCGAGCATACCCTTCATCGCGTCGGAAATCTCATTGATGGCGTCATAGATAACGCGGTACATACGCATATCGACCTTATCGCGCTTTGCCGCGGCCTGTGCCTGATCGTTGGGTCTGACGTTGAAGCCGACCACAATGGCGTTGGAGGTGGAGGCAAGCAGGATATCGGACTCGTTGATCGCGCCGACACCGGCGTGGATGACCTTGACGCGGACTTCCTCGTTCGAGATCTTTTCCAGCGACGCTTTGACGGCCTCGGCAGAGCCCTGAACGTCGGCCTTGACGATCAGATTCAGCTCTTTCATCTCGCCCTCCTTGAGCTTGGAGAACAGGCTTTCCAGCGTGACCTTCTGGTTGAGCTTGTTAAGATCGTCCTTGATTTTCTGCTTGCGCTGCTCAACCAGCTGGCGCGCCATGCGCTCATCGGCAACGGCGCTGAAATCGTCGCCCGGGGCGGGAACCTCGGTCAAACCGGTGATCTCAACAGGGATGGAGGGACCGGCGTCCTTGACCTGCAGACCCTTGTCGTTGGTCATCACGCGCACGCGGCCAACGGCCGTGCCGGCGATGATCAGGTCGCCCTGATGCAGCGTGCCGTTTTGCACCAGCAGCGTTGCGATGGGGCCGCGCGTCTTGTCCAGGCGCGCCTCGATGACGCTGCCCTTACCGGCGCGATTGGGGTTGGCCTTCAGCTCCTGCATCTCGGCAGTCAGCAGGACGGTCTCAAGCAGATCGTCGATGCCCATGCCGGTCTTGGCGGAAATTTTGCAGACCTCGGTCTCGCCGCCCCATTCGGCGGGGACAAGACCGTGCTCGGTCAGCTGGGTCAGAATGCGGTCGGGGTTGGCGGCGTGCTTATCCATCTTGTTGACGGCAACGATGATGGGAATGTTGGCCGCCTTGGCGTGGTTGATGGCCTCAATGGTCTGCGGCATGATGCCGTCGTCGGCGGCCACGACCAAAATGGCGATATCGGTACACATCGCGCCGCGCGCGCGCATTTCGGTAAAGGCGGCGTGACCCGGGGTGTCCAGGAAGGTGATGGGCTGGCCGTTTACCTTGACGGTGTACGCGCCGATGTGCTGCGTGATGCCGCCGGCCTCACCGGCAGCGACCTTGGCATGACGGACATAGTCCAGAAGCGAGGTCTTGCCGTGGTCAACGTGACCCATGACAACGATGACGGGCGGGCGGGAGACCAGCTCGTCGGCGGTGTCCTCATGGTCATCAAACAGCTTTTCCTCAATGGTGACAACGACCTCACGCTCGACCTTGCAGCCCAGCTCGACTGCGACAAATTCCGCCGTGTCAAAGTCGATGGTCTGGTTGACGGTGGCCATGACGCCGTTGCGCATCAGGCACTTGATGACCTCAACCGCCGTCTTCTTCATGCGCGAGGCAAGCTCGCTGACGGTGATCTCATCGGGAATTTTGACGACCAGCGGCGCCTTCTTGGCGATCTCAAGCTGGAGTCTGCGCATCTTTTCCTGTTCGTCCGAGCGCGCCTTGCTGCCAAATTTCTTTGCCTGCTGCTGTTTTTTATTCTTGTTGCCGATCTTCTGCTTGCCGCTCTGATAGTTCTGGACGCGGTCGGAAACGAGCGAGTCCACGCGGTCATCATAGCGGTCGGCGTTGACGGTGACGGCACTGGTGTCGATCACGCGGCGCTCACGCTTGCGCTCGGGCTGCGGCTGCTTGGGCTGCTGCGCAGCGGGCGCGGGCGGATTCTGGCCCTGCGCACTTTGCTGCGGACGCTGCTGCTGCGGCGGGCGCTGCATGTTCTGCTGCGGACGCTGTGCATTCTGTGCATTTTGCGGCTGACGCTGTGCGGGGGCGCTTTGTGCCGGACGGGCGGGCGCTGCGGCGGGCTTTTGTGCCTCGGGCGCGGGTGCGCTTGGTGCCTCGGGCTTCTTCGCGGCGGCAAAGACCTCTTCCAGCGAGCGGATCTGATGCGTCTGCGTGATATAGTCGAAGACCACATTCAGCTGCTCTTCATTCAGATTCTGTGAGCTGCTCTTGGGCTTGGGGAAAAACTTGCCCACGATCTCGATAATATCTTTGGCGGGCACCTTGAAGTCATCGGAAACTTCCTTGATCTTGTACTTAACTTCTATACTCATACAGCCACCTCCTGTGATTACTTTCCATGTTTAACGTTGTTACGATGCGCCTTTTCCTCCTGACGGCGCTTCTTCACGCGCGCAGTCTGGCGTGTCAGCTCGGTGAGGACGGCCTCATCCTGTGCCTCGGGCGCGAGCGCCTGTACAAAGGCCAGCGCAAGCGCGGGGTCAGTCAGCGCGCACAGCGCGCACAGGCCAAGGCCAAGCGCGGCGCCAAGCTCCTCTTTGGTAAAGGGAACGACCAGATAAGGGGGCTTGCCGCTGCGGCAGAAGCTCTGTGCACGGCGCAGCGTGTGCGCGCCTGCGTCAGAGGCGATCAGCACCAGCCGCGCATGTGCGCCGCGGCAGGCGATGCCGACCGGCTCCTCTCCGGCCTCGAGCCGGCGGCCTCTGCGGGCAAGACCCAGCAGACGAAGTGCCTTTTCATTCATGACAGCCTTCCTCCATTGCCTGCGCAAGCGCATCGTAAAGCGCGGCGTCGATGGTGCAGCTGAACGTGCGCTCAAGCGCCTTGGCCTTCTGCGCCTTCTTCAGGCAGTCAGCGCAGGGGCAGACGTACGCGCCGCGGCCGGGCGCTTTGCCGCGAAAGTCCAGACTCAGCGCGCCCTCGGGCGAGCGGACGACGCGGATCAGCTCTTTCTTGGGCTTCATCTCGCGGCAGCCAAGGCACTGGCGCATGGGGATCTTTTTTTGCATGGGAACGCCTCCTTATCAAAAGTCGGACTGGTTACTCGGCCTCGGCCGCGTCCTGCGGCTCATTCTGTTCAAACTCGGCCGCCTGCGAGGCGGGCTTGATGTCGATCTTATAGCCGGTGAGTCGTGCGGCAAGGCGCGCGTTCTGTCCCTCTTTGCCGATGGCAAGCGAAAGCTGATCATCGGGGACGATCACGCGGCAGGATTTTGTGACAGGGGAGAGCACCGTGACCGAAATGACGTCGGCAGGGCTCAGTGCAGAGGAGACGAACTGTGCCGGATCGTCAGACCAGACAACGATGTCCATCTTCTCGCCGTGCAGCTCATCGACCACGGCACCGACACGGCCGCCGCGCGTACCGACGCACGCGCCCACGGGGTCGATGTTTTCTTCCGTTGCATGGACGGCGATCTTGGTGCGGGAACCGGCCTCACGCGCGATGGATTTGACCTCAACCAGACCGGACGCGATCTCGGGAACCTCAAGCTCAAACAGACGCTTGACCAGACCCGGGTGGGTACGCGAAACGATGACCTGCGGGCCGCGCGTCGAGCGGCGAACCTCAACCACGTAGACGCGGATGATGTCGCCCTCTTTATAATGCTCACCGCGCACCTGTTCAGAGGCGGAAAGCAGCGCGTCGGTCTTGTCCGCGCCGCTGATGCGGACGATCATGTCGCCGCTGTCGGGCGCGATGCGCAGAACCGTGGCGGTCAGAATTTCATGCTCCTTTGAGGCATAGGCGTCAAAGACCATGCCGCGCTCGGCCTCACGGATGCCCTGGATGATGACCTGCTTGGCCGTCTGGGCGGCGATGCGGCCAAAGGCCTGGGTCTTGATGTCAACGTTGACCAGATCGCCCAGCTGCGCATGCTTGTTGATCTTGTGTGCAGCGTCAAGCGAAATTTCGGTGCTGGGGGAGATGACGTCGTCCACGACCTCTTTCTGGACGTACATCTTCATCTCGTTGCCCTCGACCTCGACAAAGACGTTGTCGGTGTAGCCGTCTTTGTCCTTCTTATAGGCGGCGACCAGAGCCTGTGTGATCTTGTCGATCATGTAAGACTGCGGGATGCCGCGTTCCTTTTCCAGCTGTGCCAGAGCGGCAAAAATTTCGGCGTTCATTTTTCCAGTGTCCTCCTCTTAAAAATCGACGTGAAGCCGCACCATGGCGACCTCGGACTTTTCAAATGTGATGGGTGTGCCTGCAAAATCAAGCGTCACGGCGCCGTCCTCGTATCCGGTGAGTGTACCGGTGAACTCCTTCTGTCCGTTTTTCGCGGTGTACAGGCGAACCGTGACGGAAGAACCCATGAACTGCGCAAAATCAGACGGACGCTTGAGCTGGCGCTCGAGTCCGGCGGAACAGACCTCAAAGCTGTAGCTGTCGGGGATGGGATCCTTTTCGTCCAAAATTGGGTCGATGGCGCGGGAAACGGCCTCACAGTCGGTGATGTTGACGCCGCCCTCCTTGTCAATGTAGAGCCGGAGGAACCACTGTCCACCCTCACGGACGTATTCCACATCCCAGAGCGAGCAGCCAAGCGACCGGACGACAGGCTCGGAAAACTCCCAGACCTGCTGCGTGATCTTCATAAAAACACCCTTTCTCAACAAGAAAGAGTGGGGAACGTTCCCCACTCTTTAGTAAAACTACTATAAGAATACCTGAATTATACCATCCCTGTCCGGAAAATGCAAGGTGTAAAATGAAAAAAAGACGGGAAAACGCCAAACTTTTTCGGAAAAAACGCATGCCGCCGCGCGAAAAACGGAAAAATTCAAATTCTCTGCCGCAGGGGACTGTAAAATCCGGACGCCGTGTGGTATACTGAGCATACAGACCGGTTTTGGAGGATGGCAGTATGAAAAAGTATCTGGGCGGGGCGTACACAGCGGGCATCACCGTGCTGGCGGCGCTGATCGGCTTTATTCTGCGGCTGACGCAGCTGGACGGCGGCAAGCTGACGGCGCTGATCGTGTGCAGCGTGATTGCGTGCGCGGCATTTCTGGCGCTGGCGTTTACGCGCAAGCCGCGCAGAAAATATACGGATGTGCTTGTGCGGTGTCTTGCCGACCTGCTGCTTACCACGCTGGGCGGTGTTGTGCTGCTCACAGGCTGTGCGGTGGGCGTGATCACAGGAAGCGGCGCTGCGCGGTATATCGCGGTGCTCGGTGCGCTGGCGGCGCTGGTGCTGCTGCGGGCGATGATGCTGCGCTGCCAGAGTCAGCCGGTAAACGCGGCGTACTACGTCCCGATGATTTTGTACTATGTGGCGCGGCTGTTTTATGATTTCCGGCGCTGGACGATCGATCCGGCGATTTCGGACTATTGCTTTATGCTGTTTGCCGTGATCTGCTTCATGCTGGCCTCCTATCTTGCCGCGGGCTTCTGCTTTGACCGCGGGAGCAGGCGCTCACTGGCGTTTTTCTCATGCGCGGGTGTCTACTTTGGCGGCGTGTCGATGGCAGGCGGCGGATGGGAGACGGTGCTGGTCTACGGCGGAAGCAGCCTGATGCTGCTGGCCTACGTCTGGCAGTCGGCCACGCCCAAGCTGCGCAAGCGCCGCCCGGGCAGCAGAGAGCCGCGAAACCAGATTGAAGAGCTGTAAAGCGAAGAGCTGAGAACATAACAATCCGGCAGGGTATCACCCTGCCGGATTTTTTGCATAAAACCGCGCTATGCGCCCCGCGCCTCCAGCGCCTTTTTGACCGGCGGGATGACAAGACAGGCGAGCACGCCGCCAATGGCGGCGGTGAGCAACTGCGGCCAGGTGAATGTGGCGGCGATCACCGAGAGCTTGGCCGCCGGCACGACCATGGGCGCGACCAGTCTGACCAGCACCAGATAGAGCGTCAGAAATTTTGCCGCTGCGGCAGCAAGTGCGGCGGCGAAAAACAGCGGGATACGGTTATCCGCGAGGAATTTTCTGCAAAGTGCGCCGATCAGCGCGGCATACACGGCATTGCCGAGCGCAACACACGGCACCAGCGGGAAAAACGCGGGGCCAATGCCCAGCAGGTATGCGCAGAACGGCGAGATGACGGCCACGGCAACGCCAGACCAGACACCGGACAAAAGCGCGGCAGTTGCCAGCACCAGATTGACACACGAACCGGTCACCAGCTGTCCCAGACTTCTGGTAATGAATTGCAGACACACGAGCAGCGCAAGACAGACGGCTGTCCGTGTGAGCCAGACGGTTTTTTTCATAAGAGCACCTCCGATTTTCAGCCACATTATAAAGCGCAGGCGCGGTCATGTCAAGGCAGTGTGCCGGATACCGCGCCCATGGGCATCAAGGCGAGAGCTCAATGGTTTTGGTGGCGATTTTTTCGCAGAAAACGCGGTCGTGCTCGACGAAAATGATGCTTGGCCGGTATTGCAGCAGAAGCTCCTCCAGCTGGATGCGTGAGAGGACGTCAATATAGTTGAGCGGCTCATCCCAGACGAACAGATGCGCCGGCTGACACAGGCTGCGCGCC
>CAZPYW010000056.1:0-7261 GCA_964590095.1 uncultured Oscillospiraceae bacterium
AAGCCGTCTGCCGCAGCGCGGCAGACGGCTTTGCATATTGGCATATTATAGGGAACCGGAAGCGGGCACTAAACCACGATCTCGTACTCGCCCCTGCCGCCGGATTCAAAATAGCGGTGCAGGTCAAAGGGAGAGAATACGCCTCTGTCGGTGACGATGCCCGAGATCAGATGCGGCGGCGTCATGTCAAACGCCGGATAGTAGCCCCTGACGCCTGCTGCCGCCGTCCGGACGCCCATGGCCTGCAGGACAAAGTCCGGATCGCGCTGCTCAATTTTCACGCTGTCCTTTGTCGGGTGGCCGATATCCGGCGCACCGGTGACAAAGGTCGGGATACCCATGTAGTTTGCCGCGATGGCGATCTGGAGCGTGCCGACCTTGTTGACCACATAGCCGTCAAGGCAGATGGCGTCGGCGGCGCAGGTAAACAGGTCAATGTGCTCCTGCTGCATGACCCAGGCGGGCATGTTGTCGGTGATGACCGTCACGTCAAAGCCCATATCGCGGCAGACGGTTGCCGTCAGGCGTGCGCCCTGAAAATAGGGGCGCGTTTCCGGACAGAAGACGCGGAGATCCTTTCCAAGCCTGCGCGCGTGCTTGAGCATCATGCCCACGATCGTCTCGCCAAAGCACTGCGTCATGATTGCGCCGTGCGCGGGGAAAAGCGCGGCAAGATACCCGCCGATCTGATCGACCTTGGCATAGCGGCTGTTGTTGGTGCGCACGGCATGTGCGCGGATGGCAAGATCGACCGCCTCGCCCGCGTTCAGCGCGGCCTCAGCCGCCAGCAGACAGCCGTCACAGATCAGCCGCATCCGGCTTGTGGTGGTTGGCCGCGCGGTTGAGATACGCTCAGCGGCCTGACGGAGAAAGGCGAGCTGCCCCTCCCGCGTCTGCGTGCGGCATTCGTGCGCAGCCAGCGCCATGCCCATTGCGGCTGCCGTATACGGCCCTGCACTTTGGGTGACCATGTCGGCAATGGCCTGCGCGACTGCGTCATGGGTGCGGCAAAGGACAAATTCCGTCTTTGCCGGATAGATGCGCCGGTCAAGAATGCGGACGCAGCCGTCCTCGTACCACGCTACGTTTTCATATTGCAGCATAAACGCCAGACCGGCGTCTGCGCGCGGCTCACTCATAGCGAAAGCTCCTTTCCCATTTCGGCAATGATCGTTTGCAGATACGCGCTGAAGCGCACGGCGATCAGCTCGCCGGTTTCGTTGACCTCCTGTGTGGTGAGCGGGCGATCCAGCACACCGGCGGCCAGATTGGTGATGACCGACATGGCCAGCACCGGCAGACCGCAATGCGCCGCGGTCAGTGCCTCGGTCACGGTGGACATGCCGACTGCATCGCCGCCCAGCGTGCGGATGGCGCGAATTTCGGCCGGCGTTTCAAACTGCGGCCCTGTCATGAAGAAGTACACGCCCTCATGCACGCGCAGTCCGCTCCCTGCGGCGCAGCGCAGCGCCAGCGCACGAAGCTCCGGCGTGTACATCCGCGTCACGTCGAAGAAGCGGTCGCCAAACTCCGGAATGTTGGCTCCGCGCAGCGGGCTGTCACCCGTGAGCTTGATGTGGTCTGCAAGCAGCATCACGTCGCCCACGCGATAGGACAGATTGACGCCGCCCGCCGCATTCGTCAGGATCGCGGCCTTTACGCCCAGCAGCTTCATCAGGCGCATGGGCGCGGCCAGCTCCTCAAAGCTGTAGCCCTCATAGCTGTGAAAGCGCCCCGACATGCAGACCAGACGCCGCCCTGCAAGCGTGCCGAAGATCAGCTTTCCGGCGTGGCCTGGTGCGGTCGAGCGCAGGAAATTTGGGATATCCGCATAATCGATGCTGACCGGTTCCTCCAGCTGCTCGGCCAGCGGCCCCAGCGCCGAGCCCAGCACCACGGCAAGCTCCGGCGCAAACGGTGCGCGGCTTTTGACGTAATCCGCGCTTTTGCGGTAAAATTCATAATCACGCTGCATGTTGACCCCTCCGTGCGGTATTTTTCTTCATCATACCGAAAAGACAGCCGCCGGTCAAGAGAAAAAGCCGTTTTACACGGATGCCGCGGCTGACCGGATAACGGAATAAAAACTGACCGCCGGCTGGTCGCAAGGTGCGAAAAGCCGGCGGTATTTTTATCCCTGTTTTCAAAAAGACGGTCAAACGAAATGGAAAAGCAGCAAAGCGCAAAGCGCCTGCGTGAGCAGCGTGCGTTTGCCCGCCTGTACCTTGCGGGTCAGATGCGGCGCAGCGGCATTAAGCCTCGCCCAGCGCGTGGCGCGCGCGGTGGAGAATCAGCTCAGCCGTCACGCTGACGGCGATCTCCTCGGGCGTTTCGGCCAGGATGGGCAGACCGATGGGGGAGTGGATGCGCGAAAGCGCAGACTCGTCGATGCCGTTTTCCAGCAGATAGCGGTTGGTAGCGGCAATTTTATGGCGGCTGCCGATACAGCCGATATACGTTGCGTCCGTCCGCATGGCCTGCAGGAGCACCTCACGGTCAGCCTGATGCCCGGGCGTCATGATGATGACGTAGTCCTCACGGCCGATGCAGACCTGACTGGAAATATCAAGATAGTCTCCCAGAATGACGCTTTGCGCCATGGGATGCGCGTCGGCTGCTGCATAGGCGGGGCGGTTATCAAATACCGTCACGCGGAAGCCCACGCGTGCCAGCTCCGGCACCAGCGCCTTGCCGACGTGGCCGCCGCCGAACAGATACACCATACCGGCACGGCAGATCGGCTCGACGTAATAAATCGGCTCGCCCTTCTGGTATACGGCGCGCGCAAGGCACATCGGGCGCAGCGCCTCGGGGGTAAGGCAGTCTGTAAAGCGCAGACCGTGTGTCTGGTCATACAGTCCCATCTCGCGCACAACGCCGCCGGAGAGCCCCAGCACCAGCCAGGCGTTTTCGCCCGCGTCCAGCGCTGCAAGCAGTGCCTCGACAAAGGGGAGCGTTTCGGCGGTAAAGCGCTGAAAGTAGATCGTTACGTTGCCGCCGCAGATCATACCGATGTCATTGACCTGATTGGGGGCAAGACAAAAGCCCTGACAAAGCGGCTCGCCGGTCTGGTGTACCTGCATGGCAAGGGCAAGCGCGTGCTGCTCGACCGCGCCGCCGCCGACCGTTCCGGCCGACGATCCGTCGGCAAAGACGGCCATTTTTGCGCCCGCGCCGCGCGGCGATGAGCCGGACGAGGCCAGGATGCTGCAAAGCACGACCGGCTCGCCGCGTAAAAGCGCGGCATGTATCTGAGAAAACAGCTGCTTCATTTCAAAACCTCCCGAATATCCTCTGTTTCGATCAGGAAAATTCCCATTTTGCGTTCACCGGTGAGATACAGCGGAAAATCCGTCCGTCCGGTCTGCTGCAGGCGCGCGGCCACGCGCTCCGGCGTGATCTGCGATGGATCGTCGTCGCGGCTGTAGATCTGGAAGAAGCGCACCGCGTCGGCAAGCGTCCGGAACGGCTGCCCCATCTCCAGCCGAAGCTGTGAAAGCCGATAGGGAACGCCAAGACGTTCCAGCTCCTGCGCGGCAAGCTGCGCCGTGTGTCCATGCAGCGGCTTTTTCTCCATGGAAAAGCGATGATGCGCATAGTCCTTCATCACAACGGCAAGCCGCCCCTGACACTGCGCCGCGCCGATGCGCAGAATCTCCTCGATGCGGCCGAAAAAGCAGAACGTCATCGCGTCATACGCCGTCTCCGGCGGACAGGCGGCAATGTCGCCGCAGATGACGCGCAGATTACAAAGCGCCAGCGTCTCGGCGCTTTTTTGTACATAGGCCGCGGCATCGGGCGAGAGATCCACCGCTGTAACGCGCGGATACCGCTGCGCCAGTGCGCAGGCAAGCGCGCCCGTTCCGCAGCCCGCGTCGCACACATGTGCGCGCGCGCCAAGCAGCTGCGCCAGCTGCGCGGCAAGGCGGGCGTGAAAATCACTGTAGCCGTCGGCATCCCGCATGAATGCGATCATTTCTTCTGTCCAGCGGAACATCACGTATCCTCCTCATCGGCGGGGAGGAGCACCAGCTGGGTGCGCGAGCCGGCTGTTACGCGTGCCACATGCACCCGAACGCCATAGAGCCGGCTGAGCAGTGCATCCGTGATGACGGCCTCCGGCGCACCGTCGGCGGCAAGCGTGCCATCCCGCAGCGCCAGCACGCGCGATGCATAGCGCAGCGCCTGATTTGGGTCGTGTGTGGAAAAAATCACGGTATAGCCCTCCTGTGCAAGACGGTGGATGCGCCGCATCACGCGGCAGCTGTTGCCATAGTCCAGACTGGCCGTCGGCTCGTCCATCAGCAAAATGCGTGCCTGCTGTACCAGTGCGCGCGCGATCAGCATCAGCTGCCGCTCGCCGCCGCTGATCCTGCCGCAGCTGCGGTCGGCAAGCTGCGCGATACCAAGCGCTTCAAGCGCGGCCATGGCGCGCGCCTCATCGGCTTTGCGCGGCGTGTCAAACGCGTCAAGCTGCGCCGTCATGCCCATCAGAACGCATTCCAGCACGGTGTAGTCAAAGGCGGGGGAATAGGATTGCGGGATGTAGGCAATGCGGCTGGCAAGCGCCTTTTGCGTGTATGTGCTGACCGGCCTGCCATCCAGCAGGACACTGCCGCCCGACGGCGGCAAAAAGCCCAGCATACAGCGAAAAAGCGTGCTTTTTCCCGCGCCGTTTGGCCCAAGGAGCGCAAGGCTTTCACCCTCCTGTGCAGAAAACGTCACATCGCGCAGCACCGGCTGCGCGCCGTAGGAAAAGGAGAGCGCACTCAGTTCAATCTGCATGTCCGCTACCTCCCGACAAAATCAGATACAAAAACAGCGGCGCGCCGACGAAGGAGGTCAGAATGCCGAGCGGGATCTCACTGGTGCTCAGTACGCGCGCCAGATCGTCCACCACGATCAGAAAGGCTGCGCCCATCAGCGCCGAGGCCGGAAGCAGCCGCCGGTAATCATAGCCGAACAGCATCCGGCAAAAGTGCGGGACGACCAGTCCCACCCAGCCGATCATGCCGCTGATGCTGACGCTCCCTGCGGTCATGAGCGTGGCGCAGAGAATGACCAGAAAGCGCAGACGGCGCGTGTCCACGCCCATGCTGCGCGCCTCGGCCTCGCTGAGCGTCAGAAGATTGATGCGCCAGCGCAGCAGTAGCAGCGGCACAAGCCCGATCACAATGGGTACGGCGGCAAACTGCACGTCGCGGTGCCGGATCGAGGCAAGCGAGCCCATCAGCCAGTAGGTGATGGCGGGGAGCTGGCTTTCGGTGTCGGCAACCAGCTTAATAAAGGAGGTACCCGAGGAAAAAAGCGAGCTGACCATCACGCCGGCCAGTACCATCGACAGCGTGACGCGGTGGCGGCCCCTGCGGCCGGTAACATAGGCCAGTGCCACCGCCAGCAGACCAAAGACGAATGCCGAGGCGGTGATGGCAAAATAGCCCAGTCCAAGCAGAATGGCCAGCGCCGCGCCAAAGCCCGCGCCGGTCGATGCGCCCAGAAGATCGGGGGAGACCATGGGATTGCGGAACATGCCCTGATAGCTGACACCGGCAGAAGAGAGTGCCGCCCCGACCAGCGCCGCCGCTGCGATACGCGGCAGTCGGACGTTCAAAACGGCAGAGGCCTGAGCAGCTGTCCAGGTCTGTGCCAGACCGAGGCGGTCGCCGCTGAGCAGCCGGAGCGCGCGGTCAAGGAGAATGCGGATGCAGTCGAGCGGGGATACGCTGAAGCGGCCAATGAAGAACGAGGCAAAAAAGACCAGAATAAAGACGGCCGTAAGCAGGAAAAAACGCCGGAAACAGCTGTGCGTCTGCCGCATGTACAGGATCACTTCCCTTGGTGATATATCTTTAAGAATAACGTACCATTTTCCGTGTCTGCCTGTCAAGAGCGGCAGGAAAGGTTTGCACGCTGCATGGCATTTCTTTCGACATTATCAAATTATTTTTGATATTTTCGACAATACCGCAACGCGGATTGACTTTTTTCTCCGGTTGCATTATTCTCAAAAAAGATGAACGAATACGAAAGGAGCAATCTCATGAAAAAATTTCTTGCCCTGCTGCTCAGCATCTGTATGCTGCTGAGCATCTTTACCGGCTGCGCGGCTGCTGCAGACGATACGCCGTCAAATGAAGTCCCCGCCGTGGCCGAGACCCCTGTGGCCGAAGAACCGGCCGACGCGCCTGCGGAGGAAGAAGCGGCACAGCCGGAGATGATCGAATTTACCGATTCCCTTGGACGCGTTGTCGAGCTTCCCGCCGGAATCACGCGTGTTGCGCCCAGCGGCTCGGTTGCCTCCATGATCATGAGCGCCATTGCGCCGGAGTATATGGTCTGCATTTCCTCCAGCGTGTCTGCGGCGCAGCTGCAATACCTGCCGCAGGAGCTTGCGGGTCTGCCCGAAACCGGCCAGCTGTACGGCAGCAAGGCAACGCTCAATCTTGAGCAGCTGCTTGCCTGTGAGCCGGAGGTCATCATCGACCTGGGCGATAAAAAGGGCGATATGGCCGAGGAGCTGGATGCCCTGCAGGAACAGGTCGGCCTGCCGGTCATCTTTATTGAGGCAGATCTGACGCATATGGCCGATGCCTACCGCACGCTTGGCGCGCTTCTTGACGGAAAGGCCGCGCGCGGTGAGGCACTGGGCGCATTTATCGCGCAGACGATCGCCATGGCTGAGGAGAATTCCGCAAAGATCACAGAGGAAGAACGCCTGCGCGTGATGTACACCGCCGGAACAGACGGCCTTGGCACCAACGCGAAGGGCTCGATTCAGGCGGCCGTTCTGGAGATGGTCGGCGCGGAAAATGCCATTGTGGTGGAGGATGTCAGCAACAAGGGCGGCGGCAACCAGATCGATCTGGAGCAGCTTTACAATGCGGATCCGGACGTGATCGTCTTTGGCGCGGATGCGATCTATGACACCGTGGCAGACGACCCCGCGTGGCGCGAGGTGCGTGCCATCGCCTCCGGCAGCTATGCCGAGATCCCGAGTCTCCCCTACAACTGGCTGTCCAACCCGCCGTCGTTTAACATGGTGCTTGGCGTATGGTGGCTGGGGAATCTGCTGTATCCGCAGTATTATGACTATGACATGACCGCAAAGCTGCAGGAGATCTTCCAGCTGTTCTGGGACTGCACGCTTTCTCAGGAGGACGCGGCGGCGATGCTCCTGCGCGCCAGCCTGCACGGATAACGCGGACAAACGGAAGGCGAAATAATCAGCCAGCCCCTGTCGGGATACCCGACAGGGGCTGTT
>CAZPYW010000056.1:7361-9793 GCA_964590095.1 uncultured Oscillospiraceae bacterium
AGCGTATCCAGCAGCGCCTGACAGCCGCGCAGCACATCACGATAGGTCGCGGCAAAGTCACCGGTATACCAGGGGTCTGAGATGCTCCCGCCGCTTCCGGTGTAGTCCAGAAGCAGCCGGCACTTTCCCTCCGGATCGCCGCCCAGAATGCGCAGCATGTTGCGCAGATTGGCATCGTCCATGCCAAGCAGCAGATCATATGCCGCATAATCACGCGGCGTAAGCTGCCGCGCGGCATGGCCGTCACAGCGGATGCCGTGCGCAGCCAGCTCGCGGCGCGCCGGCGGGTAGACCGGATTTCCCAGCTCCTCGCGGCTGGTGGCGGCAGAGTCGATCACAAACTGCGCAGCCAGACCGGCATTTTGCACCAGCGATTTCATAACAAACGCAGCCATGGGGCTGCGGCAGATATTGCCGTGGCAGACAAACAAAATCTTTATCATGCTGTATCCTTTCCTGTACATGCTGTGCGTCATCGTGTCAGGGGCAGATGGGACGCAGCGAAATGGCGTCCGTCACCGTCAGCGCGCAATCTGCAAGCAGCTGGCGATAGGCGGGCAGCGTTTCCGGCTGGTAGACGCCGGATGGCTCATGTGCGTCCAGACCCGCCACGATCGTGCAGCCGCATTCCTGCGCAATTTTGAAAAAGCGTGCCTTTGGATACGTCCGGCCGGCGCGAAGCCCCAGCATGTTGATTTCAAGCGGGACGTTGCACGCCTTTGCCGCAAGACAGAGCCGCCGCATCTCATCCGTGTAGCGCGCATCGTCCGTGCCGGTGTAGTAAAACAGATCGGGATGCGCAAAATAGGTAAAGCATCCGGTTTGCAGCGCGGTGATGCACTGATCGACGTAGGCGCGCAGCACGGCGGGATCGTCCCAGCCTGCGCCGCTTGCAACGCCGTCATACTCATTGTTCAAAAAGTGCTGGCCAAGAATCAGATAGTCCGTCGGATACCGGCTGACGCGGGCGAGCAGATCGTCAAAGTGCGCGGGGTAAAACTCGGCCTCATAGCCGATCAGGATATTGATGCGGTCGGCGTACTCCTCTTTCAGCGATAAAAGCGTCTGCACATATTCCTCCAGCTCCTCCGGCTGCAAATGAAACCACGAGGTGTAGCCGTCTGAAAAGCGATAGGGCGCATGCTCGGAAAAGCCGAGCGTCCGGATGCCGCAGGCGATGGCGGCCTCGATATAGGCGCGCTCGGTTCCGGAGGCGTGGTGGTTGCGATAGGTGTGGGTGTGATAATTGTGCAGCATGGAGATACCTCACTTGGCTCGTGTCGGCGGCACGCCGCCGGTTCGTATAGTATACCGCGAAAACGGGCGAAACTCAACGCTTTTGCAGAAAAATGCCGCCGCAGACGTCTGCGCGCGCGGCTTCCAGTGTTCTTTTTCGGATGCAGCAGCAAAGCGGGTTGTTTCTGCGCGGAAACTGTGATAGAATACAATGCACATGGCTGAAAACAGACGGCCGGCGCTTTTAGAAGGAAGCGCTGCGCCTGTGCGGCGCAAAACGGCCGGTTTTTGGCTGACGATCCGTAAATGATCACCAAAGGAGTGTTAATCATGAGTGAATGCAGCGGCAACTGCTCAAGCTGCGGCGAAAGCTGCGCCGACCGCAAGCAGGAGAGCCTGCTTGCCGAGCAGAATGCCAAATCAAACATCAAGCATGTCATTGCCGTTATCTCCGGCAAGGGCGGCGTGGGCAAGTCCACCGTCACGGCCATGATGGCCGCCGCCATGCGAAAGCTTGGCCACACGGTTGGAATCCTGGACGCGGACATCACAGGCCCCTCCATCCCGCAGGCGTTTTCTCTGCATGAGCCTGCGCTGGGGAGCGACGACGGCATTCTGCCCGCCGTGACCAGCGATGGCATCAAGGTCATGTCCATCAACCTGCTTCTGCCCAGTGAGACCGACCCCGTTGTCTGGCGCGGCCCTGTCATTGCGGGCGCGGTCAAGCAGTTCTGGACAGATGTATGCTGGGGCGATGTGGACTATCTGTTTGTCGACCTCCCGCCAGGAACAGGCGATGTGCCGCTGACGGTGTTCCAGTCTCTGCCGGTTAACGGCGTGATCATCGTCACCTCGCCGCAGGCACTGGTTTCCATGATCGTGGAAAAGGCGCTGAACATGGCCAACATGATGAATGTGCCGGTTTATGGCTTTGTTGAAAACTACAGCTATCTGGAATGCCCCGACTGCGGCAAGCGCATCGAGGTCTTCGGCAAGAGCAGACTGGACGAGGTTGCGCTGGCGCACTCGCTGCGCGTGCTGGCGCGTCTGCCCATCGACCCCAAAACGGCTGAGCTGTTTGACGCGGGTGAGATGGAAAAAATCGACCTCAGCCGCATCCTGCCCGCCGCCGAGCTGATCGAAAAGGTCTGATATACCGTAAAAACTCCCGCCGCAAGGCGGGAGTTTTTTGCGCC
>CAZPYW010000057.1:0-9716 GCA_964590095.1 uncultured Oscillospiraceae bacterium
TCTCGGAGGGGGCAGAAGTCCCCTCCGGTGTGGAGAGGCGTAACCGCCTACCGTATATGGCAGCGCCCGCACCCATCCTGGGTGCGGGCATATTTTATCACATACTGTAAAAAATGTCAATTTTCGCCGGATGCTAATTCTGCGAAGGCGGTATCTGCGCAGCGCGGCATTTTGGCTCAGCGCAGCTGGCGATAGGTTCTGGCGATCAGGAACGCTGCAACGAGAAATGTCAGAAGATCTGACACCGGCATTGAATAAAGCACGCCGTCCAGCCCAAAGAAGCGCGGCAGGAGCAGCGCCAGTCCAACGCCGAAAACCACCTCGCGCACCATTGAGAGGAGCGTGGATGCGGCGGCCTTGCCCATCGCCTGCAGGAAGATGAAGCATGCCTTGTTGACACAGGCAAGGATTATCATGCACAGATAGGTGCGGAAGGCCCTGATGGCAAAATCTGTGTAATACGCACTCTCATTTGCAGCACCAAAGATGCCGATCAGCTGGCGCGGGAAGCATTCGACCAGCACAAGCGCGATTGCGCCGACGGCGGCCTCGGCAAGCAGCAGCTTTGTAAACAGCTCGCGCACGCGTGCCTTGTGCCCCGCGCCCATGTTGAAGCCGACGATGGGGATACAGCCCGCCGCCATGCCGACTACGATGGAAATGACGATCTGGAAGAACTTCATCACGATCCCGACGACCGCCATGGGGATCTGGGCGTACTGCGGCTGAGAGAAGACCGCGTCCAGCGCGCCGTATTTGCGCAGCATGTTGTTGATGGCGGCCATTGCCGCGACAAGGCTGATCTGCGAGAGGAAGCTGGTCAGACCCAGCAGGAGCGTCCTGCCGCAGACCGTGCGCGCCGGCCGGTAATCGCCTTTGGCCGGACGAATGCTCTTCATGTGCAGCAGATACCAGACCGCAAGCAGTGCGGTTGCCGCCTGTCCGATCACGGTTGCGACTGCCGCGCCCATCATGCCCCAGCGGAATGTGAAAATGAAGATCGGGTCAAGAATGATGTTGAGCGCTGCGCCCGCCAGCGTGGAGATCATGGCAAAGCGTGGGCTTCCGTCTGCGCGGATGATCGGGTTCATGGCCTGGCCGAACATGTAAAACGGAATGCCAAGTGTGATATAGAAAAAATACTCCCTTGCACAGCGGAAGGTTTCTTCATTCACGGTGCCGCCAAACATGGCGATGATCGCGTCTGCGAAGAGCAGATAAATGGCGGTCAGGACGATGCCGGAGGCGACGCTCAGGATAACGGCGTTGCCCACGCTCCTGCGCGCAGCCTGTGTTTCATTTTGCCCGAGGCTGATGCTGACAAATGCGCAGCAGCCGTCGCCGATCATCACCGCGATGGCCAGCGCCACCACCGTCAGCGGAAAAACGACGGTATTGGCCGCGTTGCCATAGGAGCCGAGATAGTCGGCGTTTGCGATAAAGATCTGATCGACGATGTTATACAGCGCGCCCACCAGAAGCGAGATGATGCACGGGATGGCGTACTGCCGCATAAGCGTGCCGATGCGCCGCGTTCCTAAAAACTGATTTGTCTGTTCCATATTCTCACCTTTCTCCAAAAAACAGCGTGCCGCCATACGTCGCTGGAATTACGCCGTAGGCAACACGCTGCTTTTTACGATTTTTACTTAAAATTTGCGCGAAAAAATACGCGGGCATTTGACGCAACCGGAATTACGCCGCAAAGCCACACGTTACGTGTTTATCATACCACACGCGGCTTTGGTTTTCAAAGGCGATTTTGCATAAAAATCACCGCGCCCGAGGGGCTTTTGCACGGGGAAATATATGAGCACGCACGGCGGCAAAACACCGTTGACTGTGCCGCGCGCATCCTGTAAAATAAACGGGAACGGAGTTGATACCATGACCAAAAAAGAACTGCGCGAGATCGTCCGCGCAAAGAAGCGGGCACTCAGCGAAAAGCAGATCACAGACGCCAGCGCGCGGCTTGGCGCACTCTTACGGGCGCATCCGGCCTATCAGCGCGCAGACGCCATCTATGGCTATGTCGCGTTTAATCAGGAGGTACGCACCATGCCGATGCTGCGGCAGGCGCTTGCCGACGGCAAGCGTGTTGCCGTGCCCAAGGTCTACGGCGAGGAGATGCGCTTTATCTGGATGGACGATCTGGACGCACTGTCCAGCGGCTATTATAACATCCCCGAGCCAATTGCGGACGGGCCGGTTGCCGACGCGGAAACGGCGCTGGTGCTGATGCCCGGGCTGGCCTTTGACGCACAGGGACACCGCTGCGGCTATGGCGGGGGCTTTTATGACCGCTATCTTGCCGCGCATCCGCAGCATGAGACGCTTGCCATGTGCTATGATTTTCAGATGTTTGACCGGCTGGAAACCGACGATTTTGACATTCCGGTGGATTATGTGATATCTGCGCCGGTGGAGGGCTAAGTCAATGAAGTACGTTTTTCTGATCATATTTATGGCGCTGGTCTTTGGCGTGTGCGCGCTGATCGACCTGCTTTTCAAGAAGCTGTTTCCCAAAGCTCCGCTTGAGGACAGCAAGCACACCGTCCGTATGCCGCGCAGAGGCGCGATCTGGGGTATTATTCTGACGGTTTTCTCTCTGGTGGTGGCGCTGTTCTGGATGCCGGCGGGCGGCGATACGCTGATGGCGATCGGCTGCGGAGTGGCGTTCCTGCTTGGCGCGGTGCTGCTGGTCAACTACTGTACGTTTGCCATTTACTATGATGACGAAATGTTCCTGTTTAAGGACTTGCGCCATAAGAAAAAGGCGTACCACTATTCACAGATCACCGGCCAGCGCTCACTGCTCACGCGAAGCGGCGTGAACACGATGCTCTTTGTCGCGGGCGACACCATCGAGCTGAACGAGGGAATGCAGGGTGCGCGCGATTTCATGTCCAAGGCGTTCCATCGCTGGTGCGAGCAGAAGGGCATCGACCCCGACAGCGTGGAAAATAACCCCCAGATGATGACATATTTCCCCCAGCCGGAGGATGAGACATAAGCAATGCCCCGCGCCATGGCGCGGGGCATTGTGCAGGAAAACCGGCTGCTGCGTAACAGGTGGAGAGGCGCAAAACAGAGAAAGGTCGTGTATCCATTGCGATACACGACCTTTTTGCATATAGAATACTGAAAAATGGTTCTGACAGGATAATGGCAGAATCATGCGCTCAGGTGGCAGATTTCTGAAAAAAGGCTCCCTTGTGTAAAGGGAGCTGTCAGCGAAGCTGACTGAGGGATTGTTTTACCGCAGCATCGATATATGCGCAAACTCCACAGAAATTTGCGCTGACTTCATTGTTGGGAATGCGAATCACTTTTAAGCCATAGCCTTCAAGAAAAGCTGTCCGTTGCACATCTTTCTGGGTATTTTTAACCTCATAATGCTGAGAACCGTCCAGCTCGATCACGAGTTTTGCTTCTGCGCTGTAAAAGTCTGCAATGTATTTTCCGAGTACCTTTTGTCTTGTAAAGCGAGCCGGATGAGATCGCAGAAAATCATACCAAAGATGCCGCTCTTCCTTTGTCATTGCTTTTCGCAGCTGCTTTGCCAATGGAACCAGGGTCTCATTATGCTTTGACTGCATCACAATCCCTCCGTCACGGCTTTGCCGTGCCACCTCCCTTTACACAAGGGAGGCTTTGGTGCGGCGCAAAATCGCAAATAACATGCAGCAGCCGGTTTTTTACGTTTTTTTGATGAAGCGCTCGCCGCATTTGGGACAGCGGATGCTGATTTTGCCCTTGCCGCGCGGGACGCGCACCGTCTGGCGGCACTTGGGACAGCGGAAATAGCGGTTGTTGCGGTCACGCAGACAGGTAAGCAGACGCTGCCACGCGGCATTCTCGCGCCGACGCGCCTCAATGTTGCGCGAATACATCCGCACAATGCTCCAGATCAGCGGCACATAGGCCAGCAGATTGAACACGCTCATCCATGCCGCAAGATAGCTCCCGCCGAGCCAGCCCAGCAGCAGACACACAGCTGCCGCGATCAGCAGCGCCTTATTCAGACTGTCAGAGCCATAGCGTCCATACATGAACCGCTGGATGGCATCACCAATTTTACGAAACATATCTCTCACCGCGCCTTTCTGTGCGTCTATTATACCGGATACAGACGGAAAAACAAGAAATGGGCGGGAATGTTCAAAAAAAGTTTACGCTTTCCGCGAATTTCCCAGCGAGAGCACCGCAATGCCGCCCAGCACCAGCACGATGCCGGCTGCGTTTGAGACGGTCAGCGGCTCATGCAGGACGAGTACACCCAGCAGCGTTGCAACCGCCGGTTCCAGCGAGGCCAGAATTGCTGCACGGCTGGATTCCATCTGCTCCAGCCCGCGCGTGTAGAGCACATACGGAAAAAACGCCGTGACCAGACCAAGCAGTACAATCCAGACCAGGAGCGTGGGATCCGCGCTGACAGTACTGGTAATGGCGCTCCAGTCAGAAAGGAACAGGCAGGCGACGGTGCAGAAGGCAAAGGTATAAAAGGTGATCGTCCAGGAGCTGTAGCCGCGCTGGATGGCATAGCGGCTGAAAATGGAATAGAGCCCATAGAAAAAGCCGGAGCCAAGACCCAACAGCAGCGCTGCGCCGGACAGGTGCGTCTCGCCGCCAAGGCCGGAGACCAGACAGCAGCCGGAAAATGTCAGCAGCAGCGCAAGCAGCTTGCTGCGCGTCATCCGTTCGCGGAACAAAAGTACGCTGAGCAGCATGACAAAAACAGGCGCGGTATAGAGCAGCACGCATATGACGGACAGACTTGTCATGGTCATGCCGGTGAAGTAGCAGTAGGAGAAGAAAAGCAGACTGCAAATGCCGCTTCCCGCGAAGCACCACAGATCACGCAGGCGCACGCGCAGCATGTCCCGATGAAAGACGGCAAGATACGCGCCAACCAGCACCAGCCCCACCAGAATGCGGAGCTGTGTCACCTCAAGCGCGTAAAGTCCGGCGGCGTTCAGCCGCCGCACAAAAAGTCCCATACTGCCCCAAAGCGTGGCAGCGGTGAGGACGCAGAGCGTGGGGAGTGCTTTTTTCATTGCTTTTTGACCTCTTTTGCGTGCAGACTCAGAACGGCAATGCCGCCCAGTACCAGCACGATGCCGATGATGGTGGAAAGGGTAAGCGGCTCGTGGTACAGAATCGTACCCGCCAGTGTGGCGGCGACCAGCTCAGTTGAGGAGAGCACGGCGGCAGCGCCGGACTCGATCAGCTGCAAGCCCTTGCTGTAGAGCAGATATGCAAGGAAGCCCATCAAAAAGCCCAGCAGCGCCATGGGGATGAGGACGCCTGCGTCCGCGCAGATGGCTGTGCCGATGGCGCTCCAGTCGGTCAGCGGGGCAGAGGCGATGCCGCAGCACAAAAAGCCCCAGAACAGGATCGTCCACGCGTCATACCCGCGATTCATGGCATAGCGGCTGAAGACTGAATACATGGAGTAGGCAAGTCCCGAGCCAAGCCCCAGCAAAAGCCCCTGCGGGGAAAGATAATCATCCGTGCCAAGTCCTGCCGCAAAGCAGCAGCCGGCAAAGGCCAGCGCCAGCGCGATGAGCTTGCGCGCGGTCACGCGCTCATGAAACAGCACCACGCCAAAGAGCATGACAAAGATCGGGCCGGTGTATTGCAGCACGCTCATGACTGAAAGACTGGCCATGGTCATGCCGGTAAAATAGCAGAATGCGCCGGCTGTCATGTTGCACACGCCAACGCCGATGAAGCACCAGAGATCGCGCAGGCGAATGCGGAATTTATCGCGCTTGAACAGCAGCAGATAGATGCTGAGAAACAGCAGGCCGAAGATGGTTCTTGCCGCCAGAATCTCCATGGAGTACAGTCCCAGCGGATTGAAAATACGGACAAAAATGCCGATGCAGCCCCAGAGCATGGAGGCGGACAGGACAAGCAGCGAGCCAAGATTTTTATTTTGCTTCATGATATTTCTCTCTTTCTCGATTTCTATCGTTCTGTTTTGGCGGCGATGTGCCGCTTATTCACGTTCCAGAATCACAAGCGGGAGCTCAGGCCGGTTCAGCACCCGAAACGGGATGCGGCGGCTTTGGCCAAGGCCGCGGCTGACCAGCTGCGTGGTGCCTCCCTCGTGATAAAGCCCCTCGGCGTCGTCGGGGAACAGCTCATAATGTGTGCCGAAGACGGGACCGAGCAGCGGCAGACGCACCACGCCGCCGTGTGCGTGTCCGCAGAGCACCACGTCCACGCCAAGTCCCGCCCAGAGCGGAAGCTGGTCGTTGCGGTGCGCAAGCAGCACCACATAGGCGTCCTCGCCCTCGGCTGCGCGCACCTCGCGCAGCAGCTGCGCGGCGCTTTTGCGCTCAAGCGGGCCGTTCGGGTCGTCAACGCCCGCAAGGACGATACGCGCCTCGCCGCGCGTCAGAACGCGGTATTCATTTTCCAGCCGTACCACGCCGCATGCGGCAAGCGCAGAAAACAGCGCGCTGCGCTGTGCGCGCGGCATGACCCATTCATGGTTGCCGGTGACGTAATAGACCGGCGCAATCGTGCCAAGCGCGCGCAGAAGGGCGGCGAGGCCGTCATCCGGCGCATAGGTGTCGGCCAGATCGCCCGTCAGCGCGATCAGATCGGGCGCAGCCTCACGCACCGCGTCAAGAAGACGCGACTGCGCCGCGCCGAACTGCGCGCCGTGCAGATCAGAGATCTGCACGATACGAAAGCCGGAAAAGGCGGCGGGAAGCTGCGCGGATGAAATCGTATAGGTGCTGGTCTCAATCGTCTTGTTGCCGTACCAGCCAAGCCCCAGCAGCAGCGCCGCCGCCGGCAGCAGCCAGCGCGCGCGTGCGCGCGGCCTGTTCGGGTGATGGTGCTCCATTGTGCGCCCTCCCTTTCATTCTGCAACACGTTATACCACAATCGGCGCGGAAAGGAAAGCAAAATCTGCCGCGCGGCGGCATTTGCCGGCGTGAAATTTCGTCGCGGATGCCGGATTCACAGATTTTTTCATTGTGATATGCGCACCTGGGTGTTATAATATTGCAAAAGAAAAAGAAATATTGGATGTGTATCTTCGTGAAGTATGGAATCTGGGCTGTGAACAGGCCCTATGACGACGCTGCGGTGCAGCGTCTTTGCAGCGGGGGCTTTTCGCCCATCACGGCTGCCGTGCTGGCAAGCCGCGGCTTTGACACCGCTGCGCAGGCAAAAGCGTTTCTTTCGGCCAGCGCGCCGCTTTCTGACCCGTTTGAGCTGTATGATATGGAGCGCGCCGTCTCGCGTGTGCAGCAGGCGCTTGCGCGCAGAGAGCATATCTGCGTCTTTGGCGACTATGACGTGGACGGCATTACGGCAACCTGCCTTTTGACCGAGTTTCTGCGCACGCAGGGCGGCCGCGTGACAAGCTATATCCCCGCGCGGCTGGAAGAGGGGTACGGACTCAACGCGCTGGCCATCCGCGCGCTTGCATCACAGGGCGTTGAGCTGATCATCACGGTGGACTGCGGCATCACGGCAAACGACGAGGCCGCGCTGTGCAAGGAGCTGGGCATCGATCTGGTCATCACCGACCATCATGAGTGCAAGGCGCAGCTGCCCGAGGCAATCGCCATCGTGGACCCGCACCGGCGCGAGCAGGGCGGAACGCACGGCGATCTGGCGGGCGTTGGCGTGGCGTTCAAGCTGGCCGCCGCGCTTTCCGGCGATCAGACGGCGCTGCTTGCGCAGTACTGCGATCTGCTGTGTCTTGGAACGGTTGCGGACGTCATGCCGCTGGTGGGGGAAAACCGCGCCATGGTTGCGCGCGGACTGGCCGCGCTGGAAAACCCGAAGCGCGTCGGTCTGGCGGCACTGATGGCCGAGTGCGGCGTGACGGGACAGAATATCAGCGCGGGAACCATCGGCTATACGCTGGCGCCGCGCATCAACGCCGCCGGACGGATGGGCGAGGTCAACATTGCAACCGAGCTGTTTTTGACAAAATCACCTGACCGCGCCATCGAGCTGGCGCAGCAGCTTTGCCGGCTGAACCGCCGCCGGCAGGAGATTGAATCCGGCATCTATCAGGAGGCCGTGAATATGCTCTCGCGCCAGAGTGCGCCGCAGGCGATCGTGCTGGCCGATGAAAGCTGGCATCAGGGCGTGGTGGGGATCGTTGCCTCACGTCTGGCCGAGGAATACAGCTGCCCTGTCTTTCTGATCTGCCTGGACGGCGAGAAGGGCAAGGCCTCCTCGCGCTCATACGGCGGGTTTAACCTGTTTCACGCGCTGGAAGAGCTGTCCCCGCTGCTGGAAAGCTATGGCGGGCATGAGCTGGCGGCAGGCTTTACCATCCGGCGCGGGCAGATCGGGAAATTCCGAAAAGAGATCAGCCGCCGCGCGGGCGAGTTTTTCCGGTCGGATGTGTCCAGCACGGCGCTCAATATCGACTGTGAGCTTCCGCCCGAGCTTTTGACGCTGAAAAACGTAGACGGACTGGAGGAGCTTGAGCCGTGCGGCGCGATGTGCCCCAGACCGGTCTTCTGCATGAGTGGGCTGACCGTCAGCGAGCTGACCGAGGTTGGCGGCGGCAAGCATCTGCGGCTGCGGCTGACGCGCGGGCGCAGCAGCTTCCAGGCCATCTTCTTTTCTGCCACGGCGCAGCGCGCCGCGATTGGCCTTGGCGATCAGGTTGAGATCGCCTTTACGCCGCAGATCAACACCTTCCGCGGCGTGCGCAGCGTGCAGCTGAATCTGGTCGATATCCGTCCGGCTGCTGCATTCCGCGCGCTTGCCGAGCATCAGGATACGCTGTATTCCCGCCATCGCGCGGGCGATGCGCTGTGTCCGCAGGACGCGGCCGAGCTGCTGCCCGACCGGCGCGACTTTGTTGCCGTGTGGCGGTATCTCAGCGCAAGCAGTGTCCGCAACCATCTGAGCGATGAGCTGGGCTGTCTGAGCCGTAAAATCGCGCGCTTCAGCGGCCGTCCGTGCTCGCCGGCGCGTCTGCGCGTGTGTCTGGACGTATTCAGCGAGCAGAAGCTCATCCGGTTTGAACAGCTTCCGCGGGTGATACATATCACGCTCAATCCCAAGGCGCAGAAGGCCGATCTGGAGCAGAGCGCAATTCTACAGCATCTCAAACGCCAGAAAGCAGGTGAATCCGAATGACAAGTGAACAGCTGTACCAGTCCATGTGTATTTCCGTCGCGCGCTATGCGCCGTCGGCCGACATGGAGGTCATTGAGCGGGCATACCGCTACGCTGACGAAAAACATAAAAAACAGCTCCGCAAATCCGGCGAGCCGTATATCATCCATCCCATTGCCGTGGCCGAGATCGTGGCCGAGATCGGTCTGGACACCGACGCCATCGCGGCGGCGCTCCTGCACGACTGTCTGGAGGACACCGACGCGAGCTATGAAGAGATCTCGCGCATGTTTGGTGAAACGGTGGCCGAGCTGGTCGAGGGCGTCACCAAGCTGACGCGTGTGCAGTATTCGACCATGGAAGAGCAGCAGATGGAAAATCTGCGCAAGATGTTCATGGCCATGTCCAAGGATATCCGCGTGGTGCTGATTAAAATCGCGGACCGGCTGCACAACGCCAGAACGTTCCAGTATCAGACGCCTGCCAAGCAGATCTCCAAGTCGATGGAGACGATGGAGATCTATGCGCCGCTGGCGCACCGGCTTGGTATGCAGAAGATTAAGTGGGAGCTGGAGGATATCTCGCTGAAATACCTCGACCCCGAG
>CAZPYW010000058.1:0-9530 GCA_964590095.1 uncultured Oscillospiraceae bacterium
GTCAGCCGCGCGCGCGTTTCCAGCGGGGCAAACGAGGACTCGATGGCATAGAGATTCATCTGAATCAGATCCTCCATCGTAAAGCCCATCTCGTCCACGCAGTGGGCATATTCCTTGTCCAGCGTGGTGTTGGCCAGCGCCATGTTGTCGGTGTTGATCGTCACGCGCACGCCCGCGTCAAACAGACGCTTGGCCGGATGCGCGGCAAACGACGGCTGGGTGCTGCACTGGATGTTGCTGGTGGGGCAGATCTCAAGCGTGACGCGGTCTTGAATCGCGCGCGGCCAGAGCGAGGGGTCATCGTAGATGTGGTGGCCGTGGCCAATGCGGCGCGCGCCAAAGTCCAGCGCATCGCGCACCGTCTCAGGTCCCTGTGAGTCGCCGGCGTGGCAGGTGAACGGCACGTTCAGCTCGCGCGCCAGATCGAAAACGGGGTGGAAATTGTGCAGCGGGACAATGCCCTCAGCACCCGCAAGATCAAGCCCCACGACGCCGTGGCCAAGATATTCCTGTGTCAGACGCACGGTTTCCAGATTCGGCTCCATGTTGACTGTCTCGGGGCCGATGGACATGGCGCACAGCAAAATGCCGATCTCGATCCCGGGATGGGCGGCCAGCGCGTCCTCGCGGCCAAGCAGAACCGCGTCGATGGCGTCGCGCTGCGTCAGCGCACCGCGCGTGTGCAGCTGCGGGGCAAAGCGGATCTCGGCATAGGCCACGCCCTGCGCGGCCAGCATGGCGATCTCCTCGCGCGTGACGCGCGTCAGATTTTCGGATGTTTGCAGCATTTGCAGCGGATATTCAAAGCGTGCCAGATACTCATTTACGTCGCGGCAGTCAGCGGTACGGACAAGATATTCCTCCCACTGTGCGGGTGTTTCAACCGGAAGCGAAACGCCCTCCTGTGCGGCAAGCTCCCACATGGTCATCGGCGGGATGGAGCCGTCCAGGTGCATGTGCAGTTCAATTTTCGGAAAAGAGAAACGTTTCATGGTCAAGCCCTCCTCTCCTTATACTATATTGTGTTTTCCCGCCGCGCGCAAGTGCACAAGTGAAAAATGGAAAAGTTTTTTTCGGCACATGTTCTGTTTTTTTCCATGCGATTGTTGACATTTTTGTGAAGTGGGACTACAATAGCATTGTATCAAGCGATACAAAATATCCAAAATCTGATTTATTGGAGGAAACAAAAGTGAAAAAGATCCTTGCACTGGCTCTTGCCATGATCATGGTTCTGGGCATGGTTGCGTGTGCGGCCAAGACCGAGACTCCGGCTGCTGACGCTCCCGCCGCTGATGGCGAGAAGGTTTACAACGTTGCGTATCTGGTTAACGGCAACCTTGGCGACAAGTCCTTCTTTGACTCCGCTCAGGCTGGCCTCGAGACGCTGAAGAACGACGGCCGCATCACCCTGCGTACCATCGAAATGGGCGGCACCGAGGAAGATCAGGCTGGATGGCAGTCCAACCTGGACGAGGTCGCTGCTTCTGAAGAGTACGACGTCATCATCTGCGGCACCTATCAGATGCCCGACTATCTGCAGGCTGTTGCCACCAAGTACCCCGATCAGAAGTTCGTCATTTTCGACGACAACACCCATGCCGGTGAGAACGACAACGTTCTGAACATCACCTACAAGCAGAATGACCTGGGCTTTGTTGTCGGCGTTTTCGCTGCCAGTATGACGGTTGACACCAGCGTGAACAACATCAACGAGGACGCTGTCATCGGCTTCGTCGGCGGCATCGACTCCCCCGTTATCAACGACTTCCTGCTGGGCTACATCGAGGGCGCACAGTATGTCAACCCCGACATCAAGATCGACACCCGCTACACCGGCACCTATGTTGACACCGCCATCGCCAAGGAATACGGCCTGTCGATGATCAACGACAACGGCTGTGACATCATCTGGGGCGTCGCCGGTAACTCCGGCAACGGCGCGGCTGAGGCTGCTCTGGAAACCGGCAAGGCATGGTTCATCGGCGTTGACTCCGACCAGGAGCTGACCTTCTCCGAGGATCTGGCTGCTCTGACGCTGACCTCCGGTCTGAAGAACGTCGGCAACTCCCTGATCTGGTTCTTTGACCAGCTGGATGCCGGTAAGGAATACTGGGGCACCGAGATCTCCCTGGGCGTTGCCGAGGGCGGCGTTGGTGTTGTCACCGACAAGAACTTTGACAAGTACGCTTCTGCGGACATCAAGGCTGCTGTTGACGCGGCTATCGCCGGTGTTCTCGACGGCTCGATCGTTGTTGACTCCGCTCTGACCGAAGAAGGCGCTGCCAAGGTCGTTGAGATGAGAGAGGCTGTTCGTCCGTAAGTAAAGAGGAAAAGCGAAGAGTATTCTGAGCTTAACCAGGAGGGGGCTCTTGCAGCCCCCTCTTTGTATTTCTCCGCGTGCCTCAGCCATCTGGGGCGAGCCTGTCTGCGGAACATACAAACCGGACTGACGGCACGTTACCGTTCATTTTGCGTGCGCCGCAGGCAGAATGGTCACAGACAGGAAAGACAAAACACTGTTAGAAACGAGAGAAACTGATAACAGGAGGGTTTGGGAATGCCAAACGAACAAACGGCGCGTCCGGACGAGGAATATGTCGTCCAGATGAAGGGGATAACCAAGGTCTATCCCAACGGCGTCGCAGCCAACCAGGGCGTTGATCTTTTCGTCCGCAAGGGTGAAATCCACGCGCTGATGGGTGAAAACGGCGCAGGTAAATCCACACTGATGAAGATGCTCTTTGGTCTGGAACAGCCAACCAGCGGCGAGATCCTCATCAACGGCGAGGCGCTGAATCTGTCGTCCCCGTCGGTCGCCATCGCACACGGCATCGGCATGGTGCATCAGCACTTCATGCTTGTGCCCAGTCTGACCGTGGCGGAAAACATGGTGCTTGGCATGGTGCCGAAGAAGGCCATGTTTATCGACCAGGCCAAGGCCATCGAGATCACGAAGGAATACGCCGAACGCTTCAATCTGCACGTCGAGCCCGAGGCCAAGGTCGCGGACATCCCCGTCGGCATGAAGCAGAAGGTCGAAATCCTCAAGGCGCTGGTGCGCGGCGCGAAGATCCTGATTCTGGACGAGCCGACGGCCGTTTTGACCACACAGGAAACGCGTGAGCTGTTCCGTGAGCTGATCAACCTGAAAAATCAGGGCTACACCATCATCTTCATCTCGCACAAGCTCAACGAGATCATGGAGATCACCGACCGCCTGACAATTCTGCGCGGCGGCCGCAGCATGGGCGTCTACAACACCAGAGACGTCACCAAAGAGGAGATTTCCCGCCTGATGGTCGGCCGTGACGTCGTGCTTGAGGTGCAGAAGGATAAGGCACAGCCCACCGATACCGTCCTGCGCGTGCGCGACATGGAATATGTCAACGAGTGGGGCAAGAAGATGCTGGACAAGGTATCCTTTGACGTGCGCCGCGGCGAGATTCTCGGCATTGCCGGCGTTGAGGGCAACGGCCAGAAGGAGCTGGTCGACATGCTCTTCCACTTTAACGATCCCGACGCGGGCGAGGCCAGCGTCTGCGGCAAGTCCATCCTTGGCCGCTCACAGCGCGAGCTGCGCGAGATGGGCATCTCACTGGTGCCCGAGGATCGTATGCTCTTTGGCATTGCGGCCACGGCCAGCATTGAGGAAAACATCATCTCCGACCGCGCGGGCGCCAAGCGCCTGAACAAGGGGCCGATGTTTGACATGAAGGCCATCCACGCCGAGTCTGACCGCCTGATCGAGGAGTTCACCGTCCTGTGCAAGTCCGCAAAGCAGCAGGTCGGCATGCTCTCCGGCGGCAACATCCAGAAGGTCGTCGTTGCGCGTGAGTTCTCCAGCAACCCCGTCCTGATTCTGGCCGACCAGCCGACGCGCGGCATTGACGTCGGCGCGACCGAGTTCATCCGCAAGAAGCTGGTTGAGCTTTCGCGCTCGGGTATTGCGGTGCTGCTGGTCTCGGCTGACCTCAATGAGGTCATGGAGCTGTCCGACAGCCTGATCGTCATGCACAACGGCCATATCGCCGCCTACTTTGAAGACACCTCCGAGCTGACCGATGAGGCCATGGGTGAGTACATGCTGGGTCTGAAGCGTCAGGATGAAGAGGAAGTCAGGAGGGTTTGCCATGACTAAGAAACGACAAATTGTATTCTCTCTGGTTCGCGGCGCGCTTGCCATTTCCATCGCGCTGCTGGTTGCCATGGTGCTGATTTTTATCAGCTCCGAGGGCGACACCGTTGGCCAGAAGCTTCAGACCACGGGCAACGCGCTGACACAGCTTCTGGTCGGCCCGCTGTTCAAAACCAATTCCGCCGGTGAGGTCGGCGCGTTCCAGCTCAAGCGTCTGACCGACGTTCTGGCCTCGATGATTCCCACCACCTTTACCGCACTGGCGGTCTGCGTCATGTTCTCTGCCAACCAGTTCAATCTGGGAGCTGAGGGCGGCTGCATGCTGGGCGGCTTTGTCGGCGGCATGGTCGCCGTCTATGTACCGATGGCGGCGGGTCTGCACCCCATCGTCTGCGTGCTTTGCGGCGGTCTGGCGTGCGCGATTCTGATGCTGGTACCGGCACTGCTCAAAACCAAGCTGGACGTCAGCGAAATGGTCTGCTCGCTGATGCTCAACTACATCATCATGTACGTCATCAAGTTCCTGATGAACACATTCATCGCCGATAAGTCCAAGGGTCAGGTGCAGTCCAAGGAATTCCTTGCCACGGCCAAGATCCCGCAGCTGATCGATAACGGCTCGATGCTTTCCGTCGGCTTTATCGTGGCGTTGGTCATGGTCGTGCTGGTCGGTCTGTTCATGTACCGCACCCGCTGGGGCTATTCCATCCGCATGATCGGCATCAACCAGGACTTTGCCATGTACTCCGGCATGAAGGTCAGCTCGGTCATCGTCATCAGCCAGCTGCTCGGCGGATTCCTCGCCGGTATGGGCGGCTCGATCGAGGTGCTTGGCCGCTTCCTGTACTACAACTGGACGTCGCTTCCCGGCTATGGCTGGACGGGCGTTACGGTTGCCATTCTGGCAGGAAACAATCCATTCTATGTCCCGCTTGCGTCGTTCTTTATGGCGTATCTGACCAAGGGCTGCGCGCTGATGTCCACCTATGCCGAGGTTCCAGCACAGCTGATCGACATCATCCAGGGCGTGATCTTCCTGTTCTTCGCAGCCGATCAGTTCCTGGCCGGCTATCGTCAGAAGCTCGTTGTGCGCACCGCACAGGAGGAGCTTGCCAAGAAAGCTTCCGCCAATCAGGAAGGAGGGGCCGTAAATGCTTAATTTCCTGAAAATGCTCATCACGCCCGAGTTCTTCTTCTCGATCATCCGTATTTCCGCGCCGATCCTGTTTGCAACGCTTGGCGCTATCGTGGTTGCCAAGGCCGGCTTCTGCAACATGGGTCTTGAGGGCCTGATGATGTTCGCGGCGCTGACCGGCTCGCTCATCAGCTACTACACCAGCAGCTGGTTCTGGGGCTTCCTTGCGGCACTGCTGATCGGCACGCTGCTGGCACTTCTGATGGGCTTCTTCGCCTTCAAGCTGAAGACCAACATCACCATGGTCGGTATTGCCGTCAACATGATGGGCTCCGGCGGCACGCTGTTTTTGTGTAAGGTCATCACCAATCTGACCGAGGGCAAGGCCATGGCCTCCACCACCGGTCTGATCACCACGGCGCTGACCATCCCCAACATCCACATCCCGCTGATTGAGGATATCCCCTTCCTTGGGGCAATCCTCTCGGGACACAGCCTGCTGACCTATGTGGCGTTTCTGCTGTGCTATGTGACCTATGTCATGCTGTATAAGACCAGTCTGGGTCTGAATATCCGTGCCGTTGGCGAAAACCCCAACGCGGCCTCGTCCGTCGGCGTTTCCGTCAGCAAGATCAAGTTCATTGCCATCGCCTACTCCGGTCTGATGGCGGGCTTTGGCGGCGCGTTCATGTCCATGTCCTATGCACAGGGCTGGAGCCTTGACATGGTTGCCGGCCGCGGCTTCATCGCGCTGGCCGCACAGGCCATGGGCAGCGGCGAATGCCTTGGCGGTATGCTCTCGTCGCTGATCTTCGGCTTTGCACAGGCACTTGGTATCAAGTTCTCGGCCATCGGCCTGGACTCGAACCTTGCCTCGCCCATTCCCTATGCCGTTACGATCATCGGCCTGCTGGTCTTCGCGCTGGCAAAGCGCGGCGGCAAGAAGCGCCATACGCTTAAGGCGGCCAAGTAAACACCTGCGATTACGCCGCCCAGATCCGATTTGGGCGGCGTATTTACGCGAACCTGCGGCCATGCCGTGCGTGCTACCGTGCGGCACGGCAGGAAAACGCAATTTCCAATTTGGAGGAAGTTATTATGCAGCAGCTTCATAAAATACCGATCATTCTTGACGGCGACCCCGGCCACGATGACGCCATTGCGTGGACGCTGGCACGGACAAGCCCGCTTCTGGATATCCGCGCGGTCACATCCTGCGGCGGTAACCAGACCATCGAAAAAACAACCTACAATGCCCTGCGCGTGTGTACGCTCATCGGGCTGAACGCGCCGGTGGCGCGCGGCTGCCGCCGCCCGCTGCTGGAAGAGCCGATGAACGCGCCCACCGTCCACGGCGAGTCCGGCCTTGACGGCCCCGCCCTGCCCGAGCCTGCGTTTGAGCCGGTCGAGCTGACCGCGGTTGAGCTGATGGCAAAGGTTCTGCGCGAGTCGGACGAGCCGGTCACCATTGTGGCAACCGGCCCTGAAACCAACGTGGCGGCGCTTTTGCTGGCGCACCCCGAGCTGAAAAGCAAGATCGGCCGCATCAGTCTGATGGGCGGCGGCATCGGCTTTGGCAACTGGACGCCGGCGGCTGAATTTAACATTCTGGTCGACCCCGAGGCGGCCAAAATCGTCTTTGAAAGCGGCATTCCCATCTATATGGCGGGGCTGGACGTGACGGAGAAGGCGCTGATCCTGCCTGAGGACTTTAAGCGCATCGCCGCGCTTGGAAACCCCGTGGCCGACATCGTGGCAAAGTGGCTGGAGTTCTTCTACATCTTCCACAAGGGGATTGGCTATGACGGCGCACCGATGCACGACCCCTGCGCGGTCATGGTGCTGCTCCATCCCGAAATTTTCGACATTCGTCCGATGTATGTTCAGGTTGAGACCGGCGGCGAGCTCTGCAAGGGCGCGACCGTGGGCGATGCCTTCGGCGCAACGGGTCACGCGCCGAATGTGGACTGTATACTCGGCGTTGACCGGCAGAGGTTTGCCGATCTTCTGGTTGAGGCCATGCGCTTTTATGGGGAGGTAGAGTAATGAACCGCTATCCTGTCTGGATCGATTGCGACACCGGCGTAGATGACGCCATTGCCATTATGGCCGCACACGCGCTGGATGAGATCGACATTGTCGGCATCTCCTCCGTCTGCGGCAACAACACACTGGAAAATACATTCCGCAACACACGCGCGATCAACACGCTGATCGGCGGCGGTTATCCGGTCTATCGCGGCGCGGATAAGCCCATGATGCGTGAGCTGCACATCAGCACCATGTTCCACGGCGAAAACGGTCTTGGCGGTGTCGAGCTGCCCGAAAGCAGCGACGAGGTGCCCGCCCTGCCCGCGTGGGATGCGCTGTATCAGGCTGCAAAGCAGTACGCGGGCGAGCTGCGTCTGATCGCAGTCGGGCCGCTGACCAATGTGGCCATTGCGCTGGCAAAGTACCCCGATCTGCATGAGCTGCTGCACACGATTTTGATCATGGGCGGCTCGGCCTCCGTCGGCAATGTCACGCCGGCCGCAGAGTTTAACATCTATGACGACCCCGAGGCGGCAAAAATGGTATTTGAATGCGGCGTGCCGGTCGTTATGTGCGGGCTTGACGTGACGCTCAAGGCTGTGATGACGCCTGCGGACTGGGATGAGCTGTATGAGACCGGCCGTCCGGCCGCGATGCTTGTGCGGCAGATGCTGGCAACGCCATGGAAGACGCTGGAAATGATGGGCTTTGCTGGCGTGCCGATGCATGACTCGTGTCCGGTGCTCTATCTGGTGCACCCCGAGCTGTTCCGTGCCGAGGAGGCGGGCGTCAAGGTCGAGACCAAGGGTCAGCTGACGCTGGGCAAGACCGTGACCGACCTCTACAGCGACAAGCAGTTTGAGAAGAAAAACGCGACGGTCGTGCTGGATGTTGACCGCGACGGCTTCATCCGCGTGCTGAAGGACTGCATCCGTTCGATCTGATGACGCAGACCATCTGGGAAACCACGCCCGACGGCATCTGCGTCGGGTATGAGGAAAAAATCGTGCGCATTCGCACGGATGATAAGCTCATGGCGTATCTGGCGCGGGAGGGCAACGGCTCTGCCGCGCTGGCTGCGCACGTCTGTGCGCGCTATGCCCAGCTGCTGCACACGCCGCTTGCCATTTCAGAGGCGTCGATCTCGGTTGAAATTCTGGTACACGCCTATCTCGATGCAGCGGCACATGCGCAGGAGCGGCTGGCGGGACATCTGCCGCCGCGTCTTGGGGCGCAGCTTGTCCGCAAGGCGCGCAAGCTGGCGCGCCATACAGCCGTGATCGACATTGGCGAGGCAAGCGTCGACACGAACCGCCGCTTTTTTGACCGCCTCGCACCCTACCGCCACATGCTCTATGCCGTGCTTGGACGCGGCGCCTAGCAAAAGGAGAATCCATGCCCCAGATCATTGAAGTACATGATATCGCCAGCCCCGAGCTGGATGTATATGCCCGCCTGACCGAGGCACAGCTCAGAAACCGGCTGGAACCGGAAAAGGGCGTTTTCATTGCCGAAAGTCCAAAGGTCATCCTCCGCGCGCTGGATGCGGGGTATCAGCCCGTTTCCTTTTTGATGGAGCGCCGACATATCGATGGACAGGCCGCAGAGCTGATCGCGCGCTGTAACGTGCCGGTCTATACGGCTGCGCGCGAGGTGCTTGCACAGCTGACAGGCTATGCGCTGACACGCGGCGTGCTGTGCGCCATGCGCCGTCCGGCGCTGCCGTCGGCTGAGGATATCTGCCGCGAAAAGCGGCGCGTGGCGGTGCTGGAAAACATTGTGGACAGCACCAATATCGGCGCGATCTTCCGTTCGGCTGCTGCGCTTGGGATTGACGCGCTGCTGCTGACGCCATCCTGCTCGGACCCGCTTAACCGCCGCGCCGTGCGCGTGAGCATGGGGACGGTCTTTCAGGTACCGTGGACGTATCTTGGAGACAGCCCCGCAGACTGGCCGGAGGCGGGACTTGCGCGCCTGCGCGCAATGGGCTTCCGGACGGCGGCGATGGCGCTGCGCGATGACTCGGTTCGCATAGATGATGCGGCGCTTGCCGCAGAAAAGCAGCTTGCCATCGTCCTTGGAACCGAGGGCGACGGCCTTTCCCCGCAGACGATTGCAAGCTGTGACTACACGGTGCGTATCCCTATGCTCCACGGCGTGGACTCGCTGAACGTGGCGGCCGCCGGTGCGGTTGCGTTTTGGGAGCTTTGCGGCAGAATGCAATAA
>CAZPYW010000059.1:0-9470 GCA_964590095.1 uncultured Oscillospiraceae bacterium
GACACCGGTGGACGTGTTGATCGTTTCAACAAGAAATACGGCCTGAAGTAAGAAGCAAAGTCCGCACCGCGCATCGGTGCGGACTTTTTTCATTTTTTGCGGAATTTGTCGCCCCTGCCCGAATCATGCGGCAGAAAAACGGGCGCGGAAAGAGAACGGAAAACCGGAGAACATGGACGAACTGAAACAGAAAACGATCGACCGCGCGGTGCTGGTGGGACTGAACGCCGACTGCTTTACGCCGGAGGAGACGTCAACGGAAAAAACGCTGGATGAGCTTGAGGCACTTTTGCAGACGGCCGGCGGCGTTTGCGTGGGCAAGGTGCTGCAAAACAAGCATACGCCCGACCCGCACTCCTATATCGGTGAGGGCAAGGCCGCCGAGGTGCGCCAGATGGCGCTGGAAAACGGCGCGGGGCTGGTCATTTTTGATAACGATCTGACGCCGTCGCAGATTCGCGCGCTCGAGTCGCTGACGGACAGGCCGGTGCTGGACAGAAGCGCGCTGATTCTGGATATCTTTGCCCAGCGTGCCAAAACGCGCGAGGGCAAGCTTCAGGTCGAGCTGGCGCAGTATCAGTATTACCTGCCGCGGCTGACGGTCTGGAATGAAGAAATGGGCAGACTGGGCGGCGGCATCGGCACGCGCGGCCCCGGCGAAACACAGCTTGAGACTGACCGGCGCTACATCCGTTCCCGTGTGCAGCGGCTGCGCAATGAGCTGGACGAGGTGCGCAAGGTGCGTGCCGTACAGCGCCAGCGGCGGCAGAAAAACGACGTGCCGGTGGTTGCGCTGGTGGGCTATACCAACGCGGGAAAATCAACGCTGCTGAACCGGCTGACCGGCGCGGACATTCCGGCAAACAACCGGCTGTTTGACACGCTGGACACGACAACGCGCCAGATGACAGTGTCCGATACGTGTCAGGCGCTGCTGTCTGACACGGTTGGCTTTATTGCAAAGCTGCCGCACCATCTGGTTGAGGCGTTCAAGGCAACGCTGGAGGAGCTGCAATACGCCGATCTGCTGATTCACGTGATCGATGCCTCTGACCCCGAGCGTGAGGCGCATATGCGCGTGGTTGAGCGTCTGATCGGGGAGCTGGCGCGCCCGGGCGTGCCGGTCATCGACTGCTACAACAAATGCGACCTGGCGCAGGATTTTATTCCGCGCGGCGAGGCCGTTGCCGCCATCTCGGCAAAGACCGGCGAGGGCGTTGCAGCGCTTTTGCAGACCATCGAGCGCCAGCTTGACCGCGGCAAGCGCCGCGTGCGGCTGCTGCTGCCGTATGCGATGGGCGGGCAGGTCGAGGTGCTGCATACACAGGCAAAGGTGCTTTCATGCGCGTATGAGGCCGACGGAATTTCCATCGAGGCGATCGTGGATGAAACACTTTGCGGAAAATTGCGTCAATATCTAGTAGAGGGCTGAGTATGGAGGATTATCTGGTACCGGCGAAGGCCGCCGAGGCAGAGTACATCGAAAAAAAGTCGCGCTTTATCGGGAATGTCTTTCCCGTTTCCAGCGAGGAAGAGGTGCGCGCGTGTCTGGAAAGCATCCGGAAGAAGCACTATGACGCGCGGCATCATTGCTACTGCTATCGTCTGGCAAGCGGCGCGGTGCGTGCCGCCGATGACGGCGAGCCGCAGGGAACGGCCGGACAGCCGATGCTGGCCGTTTTTACACGTGAGAATGTGCAGGATGTACTGTGCGTTGTGACGCGCTATTTCGGCGGGATTCTGCTTGGTGCGGGCGGCCTGACGCGTGCGTATGCCAAAACGGCCAAGGACGCGCTGGACGCGGCGGGAATTGCAAAGCGCTGCGTGTGGGATGTGATCGAGATCCCGTGCAGCTATTCCTTTTTTGAGCGGGCAAAGCTGGAGCTTGCCGCGCAGGACGGCGTGATTGAGGATACCGTCTATGGCGCGGACATCTGCCTGCGCGCGTCGCTGCCGCAGGAGAAGACGCAGACACTGCGCGCGCGGCTGTGTGAGCTTTCCGCGGGGAGCGTGCAGGTGCGCGAGCTTTCCAAAACTTACCGCGCGATGCTGATAAAAAAGTAACGAAGTGTTCAAGATGCGTTCATGATTTTACGATAAAATCAGACTATATACAGCGGGAGGAAGAGAGATATGACAGTCCGCGAAATGATGGAACAGGAGGAGCGTGAGCGCCTTGCGCCGCAGGCGCAGCTTGCAGCCGAGACCAGGGGACGGCTCTATCCACAGGCGGATAATGACGTGCGTACCTGCTATCAGCGTGATGCCGACCGCATTGTCCACAGCAAGTCATTTCGCCGTCTGATGCACAAAACGCAGGTGTTTCTTTCCCCCGAGGGCGACCACTACCGCACGCGCATGACCCATACACTTGAGGTCTCGCGCATCGCGCGTACCATCTGCCGCGGGCTGCGGCTGAATCAGGATCTGGCCGAGGCGGCGGCGTATGGCCACGATCTTGGCCACACGCCCTTTGGCCATGCGGGCGAAAGCGCACTGTCGGATATGACAGGCAAGCCGTTTCGCCACAATGAACAGTCGCTGCGCGTGGTCGATCAGCTTGAGCGCGGCGGCATGGGGCTGAATCTGACGTATGAGGTCAGAATGGGCATTCTGGGGCACACCGGCCCTGTGCTCCCTGAAACGTGGGAGGGACAGATCGTCCGCGTGTCCGACCGGATCGCCTATATTAACCACGACATTGACGATGCCATGCGGGCGGGGCTGCTGCATGAGCGAGATATACCGCGCGACATTGCCGAAACGCTGGGACACTCGCATTCCGAGCGCATCAACACGCTGGTCATCAACATGATCGAAAACACGATGGCAACGGGCGTGCTGGGGATGCAGCCCGAGATCGCCGCAAGCATGGACGCGCTGCGCACGTTTATGTTTGAGCGGGTGTATACCAATCCGGTCGCCAAGGGCGAGGAAGTCAAGGCGAAGGACATCATCCGCAGACTGTATGAGTACTATCGCAATCACCCCGACAAGCTGCCTGCGGATTTTATCCCGCAGCTGGACTTTGAGGGGATGGATCGCATCGTCTGCGACTATATCGCGGGCATGACGGACAAGTATGCGATCTACAAATATTCCGAGATATTTATTCCCACGGCGTGGCAGGTGCGCTGAGACGGGACGGGGAAAGGAGGACGAAGGATGGCATTTCCACAGGCATTTCTGGATGAGCTTACCGTGCGCAACCCAATTGACGAGGTCGTGGGGCAGTATGTCTCGCTCAGCCGCAAGGGAAGCAATCTGTTCGGCCTCTGTCCGTTCCACAGTGAGAAGACCGGCTCGTTTTCCGTTGCGCCGGACAAGGGAATTTACTACTGCTTTGGCTGCCACAAGGGCGGCGGCGTGATCAACTTTATCATGGAGATCGAGGGGCTGGACTATCCCGACGCGGTACGCTTTCTGGCAAAGCGCGCGGGACTTGAGGTGCCGGATGACCGCGCCTACGCCTCGACCTATAAAAAGCAGGAGCGTCTGTGGGCGCTGTGCAAAGATGCGGCGCGCTTTTTCCATGAGCAGCTGCTTGCCCCCTGCGGCGAGGCGGCGCGGGCATATATCGTGCGCCGCGCGCTGACGCGGCAGACTGTGACGCGCTTTGGCCTTGGCTTTGCGCCGGACACCTGGTCATCACTGATCGACGCAATGATGCAGAAGGGCTATCAGAAGCAGGAGCTTCTGGACGCCGGTCTTGCCGTCAAGTCGCAGAAGGGCGCGCTTTATGACCGCTTCCGCAACCGTCTGATGTTCCCCATCATTGATGTGCGCGGCAATGTCATCGGCTTTGGCGGGCGCGTGATGGATGACTCCACGCCCAAATATCTCAACTCGCCGGAAACGATCATTTTTAACAAGCGCAAAAATCTGTTTGCGCTGAATATCGCAAAGAAAAGCAAGCAGGGGCGCATCATTCTGACCGAGGGCTATATGGACGCCATCGCCCTGCACCAGGGCGGCTTTGACTGCGCGGTGGCCTCACTTGGCACGTCACTGACCGAGGAGCATGCGCAGATTCTGGCAAAATACACATCGCAGGTCGTTTTGATCTATGACGGCGACGAGGCGGGACAGAACGCCACGCGCCGCGCCATCCCGATGCTGGAAAAGGCGGGGCTTCAGGTCAGAATCCTCAGAATGCAGGGGGCGAAGGACCCCGATGAATTTTTGAAAAAATTCGGCGCAGACCGCTTTAGCCTCCTGTTGGACAAATCCGAGAATCAGGCTGAGTACCGGCTGGAATCGCTGCGGCGAAAGTATGATCTGACGGATGATGCCCAGCGTGTGCAGTTTCTGCGGGATGCGGCCGAGTTTGTCTCGTCACTTTCCAACGCGGTCGAGCGCGAGGTCTATGGCCGCCGCGCGGCAGAAAGCGCGTCGATCAGCTATGAGGCGATGAAGCTGGAAAGCGACAAGGCCTTTCGGCGGCGCGTGGCGCGCGAAAAAAAGCGCGCCGAAAATGCGCAGCTTGCGCCTGCGCGCCAGCAGCAGCCGCGCGTCAAAAGCGTGCGCTATGACAACATGCGCTCTGCTATGGCCGAGGAGGGGCTGCTGCGGCTGCTGTGCAAGGAGCCGGCGCTGTTTGACCAGACGCCGCTTGCGCCCGAGCAGCTGTCGGTACCGCTGTTTCAGCGCGTCTATGCTGCCCTGCGTGAGCGGCACCGGAGCGGTGCGGGCGTTACGCTGGGGGCGCTGGCGGGCGAGCTGAGTGCGGAGGAAATGACGCACCTGTCGGCGGTTTTGAATCGGGACGACCAGCCTGTCAGCGAGGACGCGCTGCGCGACTATATTTCGCTCATCCAGCAGGAGGCTGCGCGCAGAAGCGGAACGGACGGCGAGGCACTGCTGCAAATGGCGCAGCGCATGAAAGAACAAAAAGGATATGGAGGCTGAATGATGGCAAATTATCTGGAACTTCTGGCCAAAATGGAGCTGGCAGACGAGGCGCGCGTCAAGCTGACGGCGCTTCTGGACGAAGCGAAGAAAAGCGGGAAAATAGCCTCAAAAAAGCTGATCGAGGCGCTGGATGCGGCCGACACCACCGAGGAGCAGACCGAGCAGTTTTACGACGTGCTTGAGGCCGCGGGCGTGGAAATTGACGTCAGCGATGTGCTTGAGCTGATCGGAAAAGCCGATCTGAAGGATCCCACGCTGGGCGAAATCCAGGCGATCGAGGACGATACGCTTGCCGCGCCGCCAAGCGAGGAGGAGCTTGCAAGCTATGACGATCTGGGTGAGGGCAGACTGGACGACCCTGTCCGGATGTATCTCAGAGAGATCGGCAAGATCAAGCTTCTCACGCCGGAGGAGGAGCAGGAGCTGGCGAAAAAAATGGCCGAGGGAGACGAGGCGGCGCGGCAGCGCATGTCCGAGTCGAATCTCCGGCTGGTTGTCTCCATTGCAAAGCGCTATGTCGGGCGCGGGATGCAGCTGCTCGATCTGATTCAGGAGGGCAATCTGGGTCTGATGAAGGCAGTCGAGAAATTTGACTACACCAAGGGCTACAAATTTTCGACCTATGCCACCTGGTGGATTCGCCAGTCGATCACCCGCGCGATTGCCGATCAGGCGCGCACCATCCGCATTCCGGTACACATGGTCGAGACCATCAATCGCGTGCTGCGCACCTCACACGGCATGGTGCAGACGCTTGGCCGCGAGCCGACTACACAGGAGGTCGCGGATGAGCTGCACATGGACGTGCAGAAGGTCGAGGAGATCATGAAGCTGGCGCAGGAGCCGGTTTCGCTGGAAACGCCGATCGGCGAGGAAGAGGACAGCCATCTGGGCGACTTCATTCAGGACGACGAGTCCACCCAGCCGTCTGAGGAGGCGTCGTATGCCCTGCTGCGTGAGCAGCTGGAGGAGGTACTCAAGACGCTGACCGAGCGTGAGGAGCAGGTGCTGCGGATGCGCTTTGGCCTGCGCGACGGCAAGCCGCATACGCTGGAGGAGGTCGGACGTGAGTTCGATGTAACGCGTGAGCGCATCCGCCAGATTGAGTCCAAGGCGCTGCGGAAGCTGCGCCATCCGTCCAGAAGCAAAAAGCTGCGTGACTTCCTCCACTGATTTTTTCTCTTGACATTGGCTGAAAAATCCGTATCATAGTCATGTTACATATTTTGTTCTCACAGCAATGGAGGAAACATCATGTTTGAAAGAATCCAATCTTATCTGGCCGCGCAGCTCGATATCCCTGCGGATGATATTGCCCGCGACACCACGTTTGAAAGTCTGGGCATCGACTCGCTGGATACCGTCGAGATGGTCATGGATCTGGAGGAGGAACTGGGTGTTGATCTTGAGATGGAAGAAAAGGTCAATACCGTTGGCGAGCTGGTCGATTTTATCGAGTCCAGACTTGACTGATCTCCAATTTTAATTCTTGTCAAGGCATGAACCGGCCCATGACAAGGCTGTACTACTCGGGGAGATAGCGGTGCCTTGTTACCCGCAATCCGCTACAGCGGGGAGGAATTCCCAACCGAGGGTGCGTATTGTATCGTCTGACCCATATAAGCGGCGTTGAAGATCCGGTCTTGCGCAATGGGGCTCTGTGAACCGTGTCAGGTGGGGAACCAAGCAGCACTAAGCAGACCACCCCGTGTGCCGCGAGGCAGCCGTTTCCGAGCTGGCTGTATGGGTAACGGGTGTAGTACGCATTCGAAGAAGGGTGTACAGTCTTGTCATGGGCCGGATTTTACAGCCGGAGGAGCATCCGGCCGCAGCGCACGGCGCGCGGACATAAGGGGGGTACGCAATGTATCAGGCGCTATACCGAAAATACCGGCCGCAGACGTTTTCTGACGTGACCGGACAGCGCAGCGTGACGGAAACGCTCCGCGCGCAGCTGAGCAGCAGCAAGCTGAGCCACGCGTATCTGTTTACCGGCACGCGCGGCACCGGCAAGACCACCTGTGCCAAGATTCTGGCCAAGGCGGTCAACTGTGAAAATCCAAGCAATGGAGACCCCTGCAACTGCTGCGCGGCCTGCCGCGCCATTGACTCGGGCAGCTGTATGGATGTGCTTGAGATCGATGCCGCGTCCAACAACGGCGTTGACAGCGTGCGTGTGCTGCGCGACGACGCCATCTACACCCCGAGTGAGGTAAAAAAGCGCGTGTACATCATCGATGAGGTACACATGCTTTCCATTGCGGCGTTCAATGCGCTGCTGAAAATCATAGAAGAGCCGCCCGAGCACCTGATGTTCATTCTGGCCACGACCGAGCTTCACAAGGTGCCGGCGACCATTCTCTCGCGCTGTCAGCGCTTTTCCTTCCGTCGTCTGACGCAGGAGGATATTGCCGCGCGCATCAATTATGTTGCGTATCAGGAGCGGATTGAGATTGAGCCTGAGGCGGCGCAGCTTCTGGCGCGGCTGGCCGACGGCGCGATGCGCGACGGACTGAGTCTGCTTGACCAGTGCGCCAGTGCGGCGGCGGGCGGCACGCTGAGCGAGGAGGCGGTCTGCCGTGCGCTGGGTCTGGCGGGCGAGCGGAAAACGGCTGCGCTGCTTTCCGCAGTCGCGTCGCACGATGCAGCGGCTGCGCTGACGCTGTTTTCCGGACTGTATGCCTCGGGAAAGGATCTGGCGGCGCTGCTGGATGAGATGGCGGCGCTCTGCCGCGATCTGCTGATGCTGAAGACCGCGCCGAAAAGCGGACTGACCATGCTGACCGGCGTGTGCTCAGACCGCGAGGCGCTGGAATTAAAAGAACGCTTTTCTGCGTCTGAGCTTTTGCGGATGACTGCGCTGATCCAGCAGACGGCGCAGGGCTTTGCGCGCAGCGCAAGCCCGCGAATCGACACCGAGCTTTGCATCATGCAGCTGTGCCAGCCACAGCTGAGCAGTGATGCTGCGGCGCTCAGCGCCCGTATCGGGCGGCTTGAGCAGCAGCTGGCCTCCGGCGTGATCGCCGCAGCGCCCGCACAGAGGGCGGCACCATCCGCGCAGGATGCGGATGAGGACGATGACCGCCCGCCGTTTCCGGATGATGCAGACGACCCGATGCGCGGCATGGCGCCGCCTGCGCCTGAGACACAGCCGGTACAGCAGTCACGTGGGGCTGCCCCTGCCGGTGCGGCACAGACGGCCTTCTGGCCGGAGCTTGCGGCCAGTCTGCGCGAATCGCTCAGTCTGCGCGAGCGCGGCTTCTTTGCGCCCAATGGGCCGATCCGGCCGATGATGCAGGGCGATGCGCTGATTCTGGTGGCAGACTCGGAATTTGTGCGCGACATTATGAAGCGCCCCGATGTGGAAAAGCTCATCCGCGAAAAGGCGGCGGCGGTGCTGGGACGGCCTGTTCCGGTGCGCTTTGCGCTGAAGGGACAGGTCACGCAGGGCGGAGACGACCCCATGGATGAGCTGGTTGCCTTTGGCGGCAGGCATTCGGATATTTTTACGATTCGGTAATTTACGACATTACGATATTACGATAAGGAGTAAGAAAGATGGCAAAGGGCGGTTACCGCGGCGGCATGCCGATGGGCATGGGCGGCAAAAATCAGATGCAGATGATGAAGCAGGCGCAGAAGATGCAGCAGGATCTTCTGAAAATGCAGGAGGAGATGGAGGCAAAGGAGTATGAGGCCACAGCCGGCGGCGGCGTGATCTCGGCAGTTGTCAGCGGCAAGCATGAGCTTCTTCGCATCAACATCGACCCCGAGGCGGTGGATCCGGACGATGTGGAAATGCTGCAGGATATGATCGTCGCGGCAGTCAATGAGGCCATGCGCAAGGCTGAGGCCGACTCGGCAGCCTCGATGTCCAAGCTGACCGGCGGCCTGAATCTGGGCGGCCTGTTCTGATGCGCGCCTTTCCCGCCGCGCTTGAGCGGCTGAGCGAACAGTTTGCGCGTCTGCCCGGGATCGGCGGCAAGACGGCGCAGCGACTGGCGTTTTATATGCTGTCGCTGCCGGATGAAGAGGCACAGAGCTTTGCCGAGACCATTTTGGAGGCGAAGCGGACGGTGCGCATGTGTCCGGTCTGTCAGAATCTGACCGATCAGGAGCTTTGCGGCATCTGCGCCGATGATGAGCGCGACCACAGCCGCATCTGCGTTGTGGCCGAGCCGAAGGACGTGGTCGCAATGGAGCGCGCACGCGAGTACCGCGGCGTGTACCACGTGCTGCACGGCGTGATCTCGCCCATGAACCATGTGGGGCCGGATGACATCCGCATCCGCGAGCTGCTGCTGCGTGTGGGTGAGGGCGGCGTGGAGGAGGTCATTATGGCCACCAACCCCGATACCGAGGGCGAGGCCACGGCGATGTATCTTTCGCGGCTGCTGCGCCCGCTTGGCGTGCGTGTCACGCGCCTGGCCTATGGCATCCCCGTTGGCAGCCAGCTGGAATACGCCGATGAGGTGACGCTGCTGCGGGCACTTGAGGGCAGACAGGAAATGTAGAAAAAGACTCCGAAAGGAGTCTTTTTTTGCGCCCAAAGGGCGCAG
>CAZPYW010000060.1:0-9351 GCA_964590095.1 uncultured Oscillospiraceae bacterium
GTGACCGCCTGAATGATTTCCAGCACGCTGCTGTCGCTCTGCTGGATGGCAGTGATCGAATTAATCAGCGCCATCAGGTCATCATACTGCTCCTGCGTGACGGCGTAGATCTCATACATCTCGTCGTTGCCAAAGCCATAGCCGCCGTTTGAAATCTTGATCGGCTCGCCGTTTTCATCCAGCACCCTGTTGCCCTCGGCGTCCGTCTGGTATTCCTGTACCATGGCCTTCTCGGCCATCGCGTCAAAGTATTTGCGCACCACGGGGAAGGAGTAGACATCCTGCTGGAAATCCTCCTGCAGGAGGCTGCGGACAAACGCCCATGCGGCGTCCTTATCGGCGCAGGCCGTGGTGATCGAAACCGGCGAGCTCAGGACGAACCTGCTGGCGTTATCGCCCGTCGGCAGGCCGATGAAGCACGCGTCATCCTCCAGCGCGGCGTACTGCACGTACAGGCTGCCAAAATCGGTGAGATACGCCTGTGTCAGCAGCTGACGGCCGGTGCGCATACGCTTATAGTCGGACTCATAGTCGGTTTCCCAGTCGAAATTTTCATAGTCAAAGCTCTCGGGGAACTGTTTGATAAACTCAAGCAGGTCGATAAATTCCTGCGAGTCAAAGCTGCACGTGCCGCTCTCCCAGTCGATGAACGCGGAAAGGCTGCCTGCCAGAATGTCCAGCACGCCAGTTTCCTGCGTGTACGACTCACCCAGAACAGTTGCCCCGTCCTGCAGCTTTGTCATGGCATCCTTCACCTCGGCCAGTGTCCAGCTGTCATATTCGCCCACGACCTTGCCCATGCCGATGGCCGTGGTGATGTGGAACGCGGGCGCAAGGCTGTAGAGCTTGCCGTCGGTCGAGGCCGCCTCAAGCACCGGCAGCATCAGATCCTCGCGCGAGATATTCTCATCCGCGTCGATAAACTCCCACAGATCCAGCAGCATTCCCTTTGCCGCATACCGGTCAACCGGCAGATTGCTGCTTAAAATGATGTCGGGCAGGTTGCCGGACAGAATTTCGGTGTTCAGTCTGGTCAGCGCATTCTCATAGCTGTCTTCCTCACCGGTGATGAACTCGGAATAATCCTTGACCACAATGCGGTACTTGCTGCTGGAGCGGTTAAAGGCCAGAATCTGGTTGCGGATATTGTAGTCCAGATACATGCACGCCAGCGTCAGGACGGTCTTTTCCGTCTGCTCGCTTGCCGCAACACGGTTCAAAATGGCGATCTGCGTATGGTTGCCATCATCATCCCACTCGCTGATCACGGCCAGCACGCGCCCATCGGGCAGAACGCGATAGCTTTCGGGGCTGTTCATGTCGCATTCCAGCCAGTCGACCACCTTGTCCTCGGCGCCGGTCTCGGCGTTGTAGCCGTAGATCTTCTCGTTGTATTCATAATAGAGGTCATACTCGCCGCTGCCCGGGAAGAAATTATACGCCTTCGACGGAAGCTCGATCGTTTCGCCCCAGTCCTGCTTGCTCGGGTCGATCAGCTTCACGCCGCGCGTCTCGCCATAGCTGTAAACGCCGACCTGCGTCGCGCTGTACTGCTGCAGCTCACTTCCAAAGTCGCTGGTGTCCAGACGGAACAGCAGCTTGCCGTCCTGATCCAGCACCAGAACCTCAGACCAGTTTCCAACGTAGATATAGCCGTTTGCGTCGACAATAAAGCTGCTGATGTAGGCATTTCCCTCGTCGCTAAAGCTCGATGTGGCCAGCGTAAAGGCCTTTAACTGCGTGCCGCTTCCGTCAAGCTGCATGATCTCAAACGATGCCTCGCCGCTTTCATAATAGTTCCACTGCTGGTCGCTTGCGGGGTCAAAATTTTCCGGCAGGTTATAGCGATAGCTGCTGTTCTGTCTGCACAGCCACACGGTGTCATCTGCGCCCGCCGCCATGGCGGAAATATAGGACTCGTGGTTCCATCCGTCCTCGTCCGTGCTTGACCCCTGCTCTACGCTGCCAAGCTCGGCGCATTCCCGCGTCTCCAGATCGACGCAGAACAGCTTGTTCGTATATGCGTCATAGGAATATTCCTCGCCCGTGACCTCATCGGTGTAGGTCTCCTGTCCGCTGACAACGTTGGCCGCGAAAAACAGCTTGTCGTCGCTCAGACACGAGCTGATGACATAGTCAATGCCATCCGGCAGCTCGATATAGTCTGCCACATAGGCATATTTGGACGAAACCGTCTGTGCCTCCTGTCGGGTGACATTGGAGGCTGCGGTCGGCGCATCGGTCTTGGCTCCGTCGTTCTTACCCGACGCGCTGCATGCGCTGAGCGCACCGGCCAGCATGATAACGGCCAAAATAAAGGCCGTGATACGATATGTTTTCATAGTAGCTTCCTTTCTCTGCCGTCTGGGCAGATGTCATGCGTCCACATTGTACGGCTACATTCTAGCAGAAGACGCAGCGCTTGAAAAGGCCAGCCGTCATGATTTAAGCAAAGTTTAAGATTTTTCCCGCTCTGCCTCTTCCACGCGCGGCAGGAGCAATTCCGCGGTAAACAGGCCGTCCCGCTCATATTTCAGGAAGCTTCCGCCCATCTGCTGCACAATGCGCTCACACGTGCGAAGGCCGATGTGGTTGCTCTCTGCAACGGCAGGCTCGGGCGCAACAGCGTTCCGGATGCTGATGCAAAGCTGCGTTCCCTCCGTCCGAAGCGCCAGCTCGACCGGCTTTGTGCTGTCGGCATATTTGCGCAGATTGTCAAACAGATTATCCAGCACGCGCCGCAGGCAGACCACGTCCGCGCGGATATGGCACGGCTGCGCGTCGAGCTGCGTCTGAAACCGGAAGCCGTATTGCAGCAGCGCCGCGCACTGCTCGCCCAGCAGCTGTTCAAACAGCAGCCGCGCATCATAGCGCTGCATCTCAAGCGGCAGCTCCTTGCCGCCAAAGACGAGCGAATAGCGGAACAGCTCATCCGTCAGCTTTCGAATCTGTTCGGCCTTTGCATAACCGGCATCGATATACTGCCGCAGCTCATCCTCGGTTCGATACTGGCCGGATTTGGCCAGATCCAGATAGCCCATCAGCGCCGTGAGCGGATTGCGGATATCGTGGCTCATTGCCGTGATCAGCTCGCTGTTCTTTTCCAGCGCCTCTTTTTCCTCCTGCGTCTTGCGCAGAAGCGACAGACGCATCGCGTCCACGCTGGAAACCAGGCGCGCAAGCTCATCGTTGCCGTGCGCCGCCATCTTAAATTGCAGGTTGCCGCGCCCGATCTGCTGAATCTCCTGTGAGACAGAGACGACCGCACGCGTGATCTGGCGGTTATACAGCAGCATCAAAAATGCGAATACCGCAAACGCCATTCCCACCGCCACGATGGTGCAGAGCGTATACAGCCGCGTCTCGGAAAAATCATAGATCACGGTCTGAAACACGCCGTCGCGGAAGCTGACCGGATAGAGCGTCAGCGTTGTTCCCTCGCTCAGCTCGTCCATGGCAAGCGTTGAGGAATCGTCGATGCCCCACCAGCCGGCCTCCATCGCCAGATGGCGGTTCTGGTAAAACAGCAGATAGATATCCTTTTTTGAGATCGTCCAGCGCGCGATGGAATCGGTGTCGTGCGAGGAGAGATGGTTGTCGTTGATATACTGCTGAAACTCGGATATCGTTGCAAAATTCCGCGAATGGACGGCCTGCTCACTGAGATAGCACTCCTGAATCAGCCAGCTGCCCACGGCGTTGGAAAGAAAGTACGTCCCCAGTCCCGTCAGAAGCCCCGCCAGCATGACCAGCAGGAGCTTGACGTGGAGCGAGCGGAATCGGATGGGCTTAGTCAAGCTGATACCCCTTTCCCCAGACGGTTCGAATCAGGCGGGGGTTGGTGGGGTCATCCTCAAGCTTCTTGCGCAGGTTTACGATATGTACCATGACCGTGTTGGACGAGGTGGGCATATATTTTTCATGCCAGACGTTTTCATAGATCTGCTCGACCGAAAGCACCTTGCCGCGCTGCGCGGCCAGAAAGCAGAGAATATCAAATTCTGTCTCGGTCAGATCAACCGGCTGTCCGGCGCGGGTGACGTGACGCCCCTCTTCATCCAGCAGCACGTCGGCACTGAGCATCTGGCCGTTGGGCTTGCCCTTATACACGCGATAGCGGCGCAGCAGCGACTCGACCTTCATCAAAAGCTCGCCATGGGAAAACGGCTTTGCCAGATAGTCGTCGCCACCGGCGTAATATGCCTCCTGCCGGTCGCGCTCCTGCGTCCGCGCAGTCAGAAACAGGATCGGCGCAACGGTCAGACCGCGAATCTCGCGGCTGGCCTCGACCCCGCCCAGTTTTGGCATCATGATGTCCATAATGACCAGATCCACACACGTGTGGGTGCGGACATATTCAACCGCCGCACGTCCATTGGCCGCCTCGGCCACATGATAGCCGCGGTTTTCCAGCAAAATGCGGATGATGCGGCGAATATCCGGCTCGTCATCTACGACCAGTATCCAGACTGACGGTTCCATATACATGCCTCCTCATCCAAAATCCCAGATATGGTGTCTGTTTTGACCATTGTATCACATTTTATCGTTTTTGCTACAATCATTAAGAGAAATTTAATGAATATTCTTCCCGCCGCCGCGGCGTAAAATTCCGCGGCTTCTCTGCGCCGTCGGGGCTTGAAAGCGCTTGACAAAAGCCGTATAATGCCACTAGGTATTACGCAGGGAAAGGAGCACGCATATGACGATTCTCTATCAGGACGCGCGGATTGTCGTCTGTCTCAAGCCCGTCGGCGTGCTCTCGACCGATGCGCCGGACGGTATGCCCGCGCGCTTGCGGCAGGCACTTGAAACCGACTGCATCCGCACCGTCCACCGCCTTGACGCGGCGGTCGGCGGCGTGATGGTCTTTGCCCGCTCCCGCGCGGCGGCAGCCATCCTGTCTCAGCAAATCCGCGAGCACAGCTTCAAAAAAGAATATCTGGCCGCCGTACACGGCTGTCTGGACGCGGAAAGCGGCACGCTGCGCGACTATCTTGGCTATGACCGCGCCGCGCGCATGGCCTTTTCCGCTCCCGCCCCGTCAAAGGAGGCAAGGGAGGCCGTTCTGGACTATCGTCTGCTCGAGCGCTGCGACGCATCCAGTCTGCTCCATATCTGCCTGCACACCGGCCGGACGCACCAGATTCGCGCGCAGCTGGCGCTGCGCGGCCACCCGCTGCTCGGCGACCGCAAATACGGCGGCGCCGACACCGATGATGCGTCTGCGCCCGCGCTCTGGTCGTATCGCGTTTCTTTCACCCATCCGCAAAGCGGCGAGCGTCTGACTTTTTCTGCACCGCCGCCGGCCGCCTTGCCGTGGCTTCAATTTTCCTGTATCGCCCGTATAGAAAGAGAGGAATGAGTTCAAATGTCAAAGCGCAAAAACGGACAGATGGATATGCTCAATGGCCCACTGTTCCGAAATATTCTGCTTTTCTCCATCCCGCTGGCCGCAACCGGCATTTTGCAGCTGCTTTTTAACGCAGCCGATGTGATCGTTGTCGGTAAATTCGCGGGCAGCGCCTCGCTTGCCGCCGTCGGCTCGACCGGCTCGCTGATCAATCTGCTGGTCGGCGCGTTCATGGGCATCTCGGTCGGCGCAAATATTCTGATCGCGCGGTATCTCGGCTGCGGACAGCATGATGCGGTCCACCGCGCCGTACACACCGCCTACGCGCTCAGCGCGCTGCTCAGCGTTGTGGTCACGGCGCTGGGGCTTTGGCTGTGCGTGCCGCTGCTTCACGCAATGGACACGCCGGATGACATCATTGACCTGGCTGCGCTGTATCTGCGGATTTACTTTCTGGGTCTCCCCGCCAATCTGATCTACAACTTTGGCTCGGCCATCCTGCGCGCGGTGGGCGACACCAGACGTCCGCTTGTCTATCTGGTCATTTCCGGAACGGTCAACGTGCTTTTGAATCTCCTGCTGGTCGTTGTCTTCCAGATGGACGTGGCGGGTGTTGCCATTGCCACGGTGATCTCGCAGTATATCTCGCTGATTCTGGTGACATGGCATCTGTGCCGCTTCGACGGCTCGTGCAGACTCACGCTCAAAGAAATCCGGATGCACTGGAGCGAGGCGCTCAAGATGATTCAGATCGGTCTGCCGGTCGGCCTGCAAAGTGTGATCTTCAGCATTTCAAACGTCATGATTCAGACCGAGGTCAACGCCTTCGGCTCGGCCATCATTGCGGCCAATTCTGCCGCCGCAAACATCAACAACTTCACCTACACCGGCATGAACGCCGTTTCCCATGCCTCCATCACATTTACCAGCCAGAATCTTGGCGCCGGACGCCTCAGCCGCGTAAAAAAGATCTACGGATGCAGCATTCTCACCGTGCTGCTGATCGGCGTGCCGCTGAGTGTTCTGCCGTATATTTTCGGTGAGCCGCTTCTGAGCATTTACATCAATCTCAGCGACCCCGCATATGATGCTATCATTTCCTACGGGATGGTTCGGATGCTGTGGGTCAGCGTGCCGTACTTCCTGTGCGGCATGATGGAGGTCTGCTGCGGCATGGTGCGCGGGCTTGGCCAGACGTGGCTTCCCATGTTTGTCAGCGCCACCGGCGCATGTCTGGTGCGCATCGTCTGGATTCACACCATTTTCCGCGCGCTGCCCACCATGGACTGTCTGTATGCCTCCTATCCGGTCAGCTGGCTTTTGACCATTGCCGCACATGTGCTGTGCTACTTCCCCACAATTCGAAATCTCAGACGCCGGATGCCGTCTGCCACCTGATCAGCGGCGCGGCTCCTGCCCATTCTGTCATAGAAAGGAAGCGAAACCATGCGTGTGATCGATCTGGAAAATATCACAAATGCCATGCGTCACGAAACGCAGTTTGTCCTCCGCTGTGAAGAGGTCTTTCACGACAAGATCAGCGCCGCGGCCGGCGTGATTCTCTCCAGTCTGCCGCAAAAGCCGTTTGTCGCGCTGACCGGCCCCTCCGGCTCGGGCAAGACCACCACAGCCATGCGGCTGAAGGCCTATCTTGAGAATCTGGGCGCAGAGGTCTGTCTGCTCAGTATGGACAATTTCTTTCTCCCGCTGTCTCAGCGCCCGCCGGAGCTGACGGACTGGGAGTCGCCGCTGTGCGTCAACTGGCCGCTGCTTGAATCGTGCATTCAGACGCTGCACGCAGGGCAGCCGTGTCAGGTTCCGTGGTATGACTTTATCTCGGGTGAAACGGGCGGCTATCGCCAGATGCAGGTCAGCCGCGACGCGGTCATCCTGATTGAGGGCATTCACATGCTCAACCCCATCGTTTTTGATCACATTCGTGAGCACGCCACCGGCGTCTACGTTGCGCCAAGAACGCGCGTTATCACAAATGACGACCGGATTCTCCGTCCCGAACAGGTGCGCGTTGCACGGCGCATGATCCGCGACTATCGCGGACGCGGCCATGCCCTGCGCCAGACCGTTGCGCGCGCACAGAGCGTTGACCGCGGCGAGATGCAGTACATCGCCCCCAATAAGCCCAACGCCGCCATCCACATTGACACCTTCCACGACTATGAGCTGTGCATTCTTGCAAAACACCTGCGTGAAATTCCGCAGTTCGCGGACGATCTGGATGAGGCCTTTGTCGCGGAGCACGGACTTGAGGTTCTCATGCGCGTGGTGCGCGAGCTTCCGCCGCTGCAAACGCAGTACGTGCCAAAGGATTCCCTGCTGCGCGAATTTGTCGGCGGCAGCTGCTTTTCCTACTGAGCAGGTGGCGTGAGATGAAACAAAAGCGCACCGTCCTGTGCAAATTATTCTTTTCCACGCTGTACCTCAGCGCCTTTACCTTTGGCGGCGGGTATGTGATCGTCACGCTGATGAAGCGGAAATTTGTCGACCAGTACCACTGGATTGGTGAGGAGGAAATGCTCGATCTGGTTGCCATCGCGCAGGCATCGCCCGGGGCAGTCGCCGTCAATGGCGCGCTGGTCGTGGGCTATAAGCTCTGCGGTGTGGCGGGGGCAGCTGTGGCGCTGCTTGCCAGTATCCTGCCGCCGTTTTTCATTCTTTCGCTGATCTCGATGTTTTATCAGCTGTTCCGGAGCAACTATTACATCGCCACGCTCCTTTCCGGTATGCAGGCGGGCGTGGCCGCCGTGATCGCGTCCGTCGTCTGGGATATGGGTGCTGCCATCGTCCGGACAAAAAGCAGCATGTCCATCGCCGTCATGCTCTGCGCATTCTGCGCCGCGTGCTTTTTCAAGGTCAGCACGGTGTATATCATTCTGGCATGTATCGTGCTGGGGCTGCTGCGCGCGCTGCTTGCAAAGCGGAGGGACGGCGTATGATCTATCTTCAGCTGTTTCTCAGCTTTTTGCAGATCGGCGCACTCAGCTTTGGCGGCGGCTACGCGGCCATGCCGCTGATTCAGGAGCAGATCGTCACCCGCCACGGCTGGCTCGGGATGGACGCCTTTACCGATCTGATCACCATCTCACAGATGACGCCCGGCCCGATTGCCATCAACTCTGCCACCTTTGTCGGTCTGCAAATTGCAGGCATCGGCGGCGCGCTGGCCGCAACGGCGGGGTGTGTTCTCCCCTCCTGCGTGCTGGTCACGCTGATCGCGCGGCTGTATCTTAAATACCGGCAGCGCGGCGCGCTGCAAAGCGTGCTGACCTCGCTTCGTCCGGCCGTGGTCGCCATGATCGCCTCGGCCGGCATCCTGATTTTGAAAAATGCGCTGTTTCCGGACGGCATTCCCGCGCTTTCCCAAACCGACTGGTATATGGGCGGTATTTTTGCGCTGTGCTGTCTCCTGCTGCGCAGAACAAAGTGCAGCCCCATTCTGGTCATTCTGCTTGCGGGCGGGCTGTATCTGGCCGCGTCGCTGGTGGGGCTGGCCGGATGAGCAGGCAAAAGAACCTCCCCGCTGCGTCCTGCATAGGATGCGGCGAGGAGGGATTTTTATCTATGGACACCATTGATCAGAACATGGAGCAGCGCGTCTGGAGCCGCGTCATGGGCACGCAAAGTGCCTGTACGCGCGCAGCACAGCGGGACGCCGCCGTTTTGGATGAGCGTGCGCTGCGCGAGCTGCACAGCGCCCAGCAGCTGGCCGCATGTACCTATCGCGCACTTGCCGCGCAGCTGCGCGGCAGCAGGCGGCAGACGCTTTTGTCTCTTGCCGCATCCAAGGCTGCACAAGCCAAAACGCTTGCAGCCATGTTTTTCGTCATGAGCGGGCAGCGTCTTTGCCCGCAGAACGCACAGACCCCGCAGCATGCCTGTCTCAGCCAGACGCTGCGTCAGGCCTACCGCGAGGAGCTGTGTACTGCTGAGCTTTACCGCCGCTATGCGGCGAACGCGCCCGATTTTTCCGCCGCGCTGTC
>CAZPYW010000061.1:0-9290 GCA_964590095.1 uncultured Oscillospiraceae bacterium
CGACCTGCCGGTGGCCGGAAAACGCCATCCGGTACAGCGCCGACATGTTTTCGCCCTGTGAACCGGTGGATACAATGACGATCTTATTCTTCGGCAGGGACTTGATGGCGTTGATATCGACCAGTGTCCCATTCGGAATTTTCAGATAGCCCAGCTCAGTCGACACCTTCAGCACGTTTTCCATGCTGCGGCCGGTGACCGCCACCTTGCGCCCGTATTTGTGCGCCGCGGTGATGATGCTTTGCAGCCGGAACGCATTCGAGGCAAACGTCGTGACGATAATGCGCTGGTTGCAGCCGGAGAACTGCCGGTCAAAGCTGTCCGCGACCACGCGCTCGGACGGGGTATAGCCCTGCCGCTCGACATTGGTCGAATCGCACAGCAGCGCCAGCACACCCTCGCGTCCCAGCTCGCCAAAGCGGGTCAGATCGATCATGCCATCCTCGGCAGTGGGGTCGATCTTGAAGTCGCCGGTGATGACCACCGTCCCGACCGGCGTTTTGATGCCAAAGGCAACGGCATCCGCGATCGAGTGGTTGACGTGGATAAATTCCACCGCGAAGCAGCCGGCCTTGACCGTCTCGCCGGCCTCATGCGTAAACAGCTGCACGGTGTGCTCAAGATTGTGCTCTTCCAGCTTCAGCTTGACGATACCGGCCGTCAGACGCGTCGCGTGGATGGGGCAGTTGAATTTCTGCATCGCGTAGGGAATGCCGCCGATGTGATCCTCATGCCCGTGCGTCAGGAACATGCCGCGAATCTTCTGGCGGTTCTTTTCCAGATAGCTGAAATCCGCAATGACCAGATCGACGCCGTACATGTCGTCCTCGGGGAAGCCCAGACCGCAGTCCACCACGATGATATCCTTGCCGTATTCCAGCACGGTCACATTTTTGCCGATCTCATTCAGACCGCCAAGGGAAATAATTTTCAGTTTTTCTGCCAAATTATAATCACTCTTTTCTGCTTAAAATCGTTTGGTATGCAGGCTGCTTTTGGCGTTTACAGCCTGTAAAAAGGTCAAATTGATACAAAGGCACGCCGACAGGCGCAGGCAAAGCCGCACACGCCCCGCGCCGACGCAGACCCCGATTCGTCCTTGTCTGGCGCAAGCTGCGCATGTCCCCGATATGGCACCCGCGTACAGCCTCCGCGCTGTGCATCGGGCAGATCTATCCTTGTGTGCGTGGCACATCAGATCAACGTAACAGCCGTGCTATCCCATTGAGCGGCAGGGGCGGACGCGCCTGCGCGCGACCCGTTCTTCGTTATCTTCACGGCATACTGTTTGAATTATAACACGTTTTTTTGATTATGTATACTATTTTTTCAGCACACACAGAAAAATATTATTTCCTGCCGCATTTTTCCCATGTCTCGACCGACTCTGCGTTTTTTCGCCGCGTTCTTTTCTCTTTTTTCCTTTGGAATTGCTCTCGCCGCTTGAGTTTCCGTCTGAAATTTGGTATGATGTATCTACTTATAATTTGCGGCAAAGCTGCACTTGCACCGACAGGAGGTGTCCGCGCGTGAAGAAAAACATATCCCGTATTTTGCAGCCCGGGCTGCTCTGGTACTGTATCCTGATGCTGCTGTTCTCTCTCGCAACGGCTGCGGTCGGGTATCTCTACTGGAGACTGGGCGAGCCGCTGATCGCATTTCTGGCGCTGGGTGAGCTGGCCATCACCATTCTCGTCTTCGCCGTCAGCCGTGTGCGCTTCAAGCACCGCAAGCAGACGCTGATGCAGTATGTGCAAAGCGCCACCGACTCGGTCGGTGTTTCCGTCCACGCCGGCTCGCCGTTTCCCATGGCGGTGCTGCATCTGCCCGAGTGCGAGATCATCTGGGGAAACCCCGCCTTTTATGCCGTGACCGGCCTTGCCGACTCCACGCGCTATCAGACCATGGACGCCGTTGTCCCGGGCTTTACCACCGACTGGCTGCGCGACGGGCGAACCGAGTACCCCGGCGACCAGCTGATCAACGGCCGCCGCTACCGCATCTATGGAAACTACGTCCGCTCAGACGATGACCAGACCACCGTCATGCTGGCCACAGTCTATTTTGCCGACATGACCGAGATGTTCAACATCCGTGACGAGTTTATCCGCACGCGTCCCATCATCTCCGTCATTCTGATCGACAACTATGACGAAATGACCGGCAATCTCTCAGACGGTGCCGTCTCCAATCTGGACGCGCAGATCAACGAGGCCGTCATGCGCTGGATCGAGGGGCGGCACGCCCTGTGCCGCAAGCTTGAGCGCAACCGCTATCTGCTGATCTTTGAAAACAGAGATTTTCAGAAGCTGCAGGAGGGCAAGTTTGCCATTCTGGACAACATCCGTTCCGTTGTCAGCTCCTCCGGCATCGCCGCCACCATCTCCCTTGGCATCGGCAAGGACGGCACATCGTTTGAGGAAAACTACAACTTTGCCATGCTCTCAATCGAGATGGCGCTTTCGCGCGGCGGTGACCAGGCCGTCATCAAGGACCGCTACAACTTCACCTTCTACGGCGGCCGCACCAAAGAGACCGAGCGCCATACCAAGGTCAAGGCGCGCGTTGTGGCAGGGTCCCTGTCCGAGCTGATCGCGCAGTCTGGGACGGTCTTCATCATGGGACACAAAATGGCCGATCTTGACGCCGTAGGCGCAGCCGTCGGTCTGATCTGCCTGTGCCGCAAGCATGAGCGCCGCGTGCGCATCGTCCTTGATCTGGAAAACAACGCCGCGGGCAATCTTATCTCCGAGCTTCAGGCCATGCCCGAGTACAGCGGCCTGTTCCTCTCCGGACAGGACGCACTGGTTGAGGCTGACGCGCGCTCGCTGCTGATCGTGGTGGACACCAACCGTCCCGATCAGGTCGAAAGCCGCGCGCTGCTGGAGTCCATTCCGCGTGTGGCGGTCATCGACCACCACCGGCGCGCCGCCGACTACATCGACCACGCCGTTTTGAATCTGCATGAGCCGTATTCCTCCTCTGCCTCTGAGCTTGTCACCGAGGTCCTGCAATACGCGCTTGACCCGCGCGACATCCGTCCCATCGAGGCGCAGGCGCTTCTGGCCGGTATCGTGCTGGACACCAAAAACTTCAACGTCCGCACCGGCTCGCGCACATTTGAGGCCGCCGCGTTCCTGCGCCGCACGGGCGCAGACACGGTTGACGTCAAGAAGCTGTTCCAGAACGATCTTGACGCGACCATCGCGCGCTATCAGCTGGTGCAGGCCGCGCGGCTGTACCGCAATGAGATTGCCATCGCGGCGGTCGAGCACACCGTCACGCGCACCATCGCCGCACAGGCCGCGGATGAGCTTTTGAACATCTCCGGCATTATGACCTCCTTCGTCCTCTACCCCGACGGCGAGCAGATCATCATCTCGGCCCGCTCGATCGGCGTTGGCAACGTTCAGGTCATTCTGGAACCGCTTGGCGGCGGCGGCAACGCCGCAACGGCCGGCGCGCAGATTCGCGGGAAGGACGTGCGTACCGTACTGCGTGAGCTGGTCGCATCCATTGACCGGTTCTATGAGAGCTGAGTTCCACCATTGTTACACGATTTCACCCGAAAGGAGCAATATACCATGAAAGTTATTTTGACACAGGACATCCGCGGCAAGGGCAAGCGCGGCCAGATGATCGAGGTATCCGACGGCTACGCGCGCAACTACCTGCTGCCGAAAAAGCTGGCACAGGAGGCCAACACCGACAACATCAACACCATGCGCATGAACGACAAGGCCACGCAGGAGCGTCAGGCACGCGAGCGCGCTGAGGCGCTTGCCATCTCCAAGCGCATGAAGGAGTTCACGCTGACCGTCACCGCAAAGGGCGGCGGCGCCGGCCGTCTGTTTGGCTCGGTCACAAACACCGAAATCGCGGAGGCGCTGGCAAAGCAGTATGACATCCAGCTGGATAAGCGCAAGATCGTCCTGGATGAGCCGATTCGCATGGTCGGTGTCTACACCGTCCGCTGCAAGCTGGGCTATGAGATCAACGCCGACCTCAAGGTCGCGGTAAAAGAGGGCTGAGCGCCCACAGAAAGTGACGGAGCACACGTATGGATGAGCTATTGACCAGACAGGTCCCACAGGCCCCCGAGGCCGAGCAGTCGGTGCTCGGCTCGATGCTGATCGACGCGCGCTGTATTCCGGACGTGATCGGCCTGCTGCATCCCGAGGATTTTTATATCCGCCAGAATCAGCAGATCTACGAAACCATCTATACGATGTTCAACTATTCGCAGAAGATCGATCCGGTCACGGTGCTTGACGCGATGAAGCAGCGCGGCGTGTACGACGAGGCGCACTCGTATGACTACATCTCGCAGCTGATGCAGATCACGCCGACTGCCGCCAACGTCAAGCAGTACTGCGCCATCGTGCGCGACAAGGCGCTTTTGCGCAACCTGTCCACCGCCGCCGGCGAGATCGGCGAGATGGTCTCAGAGGGCGTTGGCACCGCACAGGAGATTCTTGAGGCATCGGAGAAGAAGATCTACTCTCTGCGCAAGGAAAACTCCGGCGACAGCTTACAGCACATCGGCAAAATTCTGCTGAATGTCTACGACCGGCTGGAGGAGCTGGCACAGTCCGGCTCGGACATTCCGGGTATGTCCACGGGTCTGCATGATCTTGACCGCAAGATCAACGGTCTGAACAAGACAGACCTGCTTCTGATCGCCGCCCGCCCCGGCATGGGCAAAACGTCCATGGCGCTGAACATCGCGCTGAGCGTGGCGAAAAAATATCCCAAGACCGTCGCGTTTTTCAACCTTGAAATGTCGCGCGAGCAGATGGCCATGCGACTTTTGAGCAACGAAAGCTTCGTCGATCTGCAGAAGCTGACGACCGGCCGTCTGGATGAGGAGGACTGGGGCAAGCTTTCTCTGGCCTCATCCGCGCTCAGCCAGACCGATATCCGCATCGACGACAACCCCACCATCACCGTGGCCGAGATGAATGCCAAGTGCCGCCGTCTGGACAACCTCGGTCTGGTGCTGATCGACTATCTACAGCTGATGACCTCTGCCGCCCCGGGAAAGGCGGGCGAAAACCGCGTTACGGTCGTCAGTGAGATCTCCCGTGCGCTGAAGATCATGGCCAAGGAGCTGAACGTTCCGGTCATCTGCATGAGCCAGCTTTCCCGTGCCAATGAAAGCCGCACGGATAAGCGCCCCATGCTTTCTGACCTGCGTGAATCCGGCGCCATCGAGCAGGACGCCGACAGCGTCATGTTCATCTACCGCGATGACTATTATAATAAGGACTCTGAGGAGAAGAATATTGCCGAGCTGATCGTTGCAAAAAACCGACACGGTGAAACCGGTACGGTCAAGCTGCAATGGCTGCCGCAGTTTACCACCTTCTCCGATCTGGAGTGGAAGCATGAGGGATAAGCTGTTACGCTGGTGGCGCGATGAGGCGCTGGCCGCGCGCGGCACGCACATTGTCTGTGCCGTGTCGGGCGGGGCGGATTCTGTTGCCATGCTCCATGCGCTCCATTCCCTGCGCGATACGCTTGGCATCACGCTTTCCGCCGCGCACTATAATCACCATCTGCGCGGCGCAGAATCTGACCGTGATGAGGCCTTTGTCCGCCGTCTGTGTCAGGAGCTTGCCATTCCGCTGGCCGTTTCGGGCGGCGATGTGGCGTCTGCCGCACAGGAAAGCGGCGAGAGCATCGAAGAGGCCGCGCGCCGGATGCGCTACGCCTTTTTCCGCACACTGGACGGCACCGTTGCAACGGCGCACACCGCTGATGACAACCTTGAGACCGTCCTGCTCAACCTCCTGCGCGGCACGGGGCTGCGCGGGCTGTGCGGCATCCCGCCCAAACGCGACGGCTTCATCCGTCCGATGCTCTGTCTGACGCGCAGCGAGATCGATGCGTATCTGCTGGAGCACGACCTCCCCCATGTTGAAGATTCGACCAATGCCCAGCCCGACGCACTTCGAAACCGCCTGCGCGCCAGCGTTGTCCCGCTTTTAAAGCAGGAAAACCCCGCGCTGTGCCAGACCGTTCTGCGCCAGAGCCAGCTTCTGCGCCAGGATGAGGCGCTGCTTGAGCAGCTTGCCGCCGACGCGCTCAGCGCCGCTGCGCTCCCCGATGGCGGCTGGTCTGTCAGCGCGCTGCGCGCCCGCCCAAAGCCGGTGCGTACACGCGCGCTGCGCCGCCTTCTGCGCGATATCGGCACACCCAAGCTGACAAGCCGCCATATCCACCTGCTTGAGCGTCTGCTGATTTCTGACGTGCCGTCGGCGCGCTGTGATCTTCCCCGTGGTATCCAGGCCGCGCGCAGCTATGACCGGCTGACACTTTCGCGTCCGCAGGCGCGGCCTGCATGGACAGCTGTTCCGCTTTTTGACGGGTGCGATATCTCCATTCCCGCGCTGGGACTGCGCGTGCGCTGCCGCGCAGAAAAAAATTTTCAGAATTTCTCAGAAATTCAAAATTCCCCATCCACATTTGTGTACAAATGTGATATGATGGACGTGGACTCCACGCTGTGTCTGCGTCCGCGCCGGCCGCAGGATACCATCCGGCTGCGCGGCGGGACGAGGAGTCTGAAAAAATTGCTGATCGACCGGAAAATTCCGGCCGCTGAGCGTGCGTTTATCCCCGTTCTGGCCGACCGTTGGGGCGTGATCGCCGTGTGCGGCGTGGCGCTTGCATACGACCGGCTGGCCGTGCGCGGAGATGACGTAATGATCATAAAAATAGAGAAAGAGGAAAAGTGCCGCTATGATTAACAGCTTTGACATGATGCAGGACATCGAAAGTGTATTGGTTTCTGAGGAAGAGATCCACGCCCGTATCCGTGAGGTCGGCGCGCAGGTGTCCGAGGACTATCGTGGCAAGTGCCCTATCCTGATCGGTGTGCTCAAGGGCGTTGTCCCGTTCTTTGCCGAGATGGCGCGCGCCATCACCATTCCGGTGCAGGAGGATTTCATGTGCATCACCTCGTTTGAGGGCGGCACCGAATCCACCGGCAAGCTGACCTTCCGCAAGGATATCGATCACGACATCGAGGGGCGCGATGTGCTGATTCTTGAGGATATCATCGACTCGGGCAGCACGCTCAAGCTGATCGTTGACATGTTCCGCGCGCGCAACCCCAAGTCCATCCGCATCTGCACGCTGCTGGACAAGCCCTCCGGCCGCAAGGTCGATCTCTCGCCGGACTATGCCTGCTTCACCATTCCGCCCGCGTTCGTCGTTGGCTATGGTCTGGACTATGAAGATTATTACCGCAATCTGCCGTTCGTCGGCATTCTCAAGCCCTCGGTCTATCAGGGCTGAGCCGGCTTGCGCCATTTCATAACGTAAAGGAGATCTTGCTTTGAACAAACTGCCGTCCATTCTCCGTCCGCTGGTCTTTCTGCTGGCGCTGGCGCTGATTCTGGCGTTGTTCTCCGGCACGCTTTTCTCCGGTTCCGCAAAAAATGCACTACAGTATTCCGACGTTCTCGACCTGTTTCATGCGGAACAGGTCGAGTCGTTCGTATTGCAGGGCAATACGCTGCAAATGCAGCTGCGGCAGGAGGAGAACGCAGAGGAGCGCAGCACCGTAACCGCACAGATCGGTGATGTGGAGCTGTTCCACGCCGATCTGGACGCGCTGATCGCCCAGCAGAAGCAAAGCGGCGTTCTGCTTTCGTACCATTATCTTGCCGCCGTCACGCCGTGGTACAAAACGATTCTGCCATATCTTGCAGGCGGGATCGTACTGCTCCTGCTCTTCTTCCTGATCATGGGGCGGGCAAACGGCGGCCCTGCTTCCATGGCGCAGTTTACCCACGCCAACACGCGCTTCGGCTCGCCTGGGAAAACGCCTGTCACCTTTGACGACGTTGCCGGTGCGGATGAGGAAAAGGCCGAGCTGCAGCAAATCGTGGACTTCCTGCGCGACCCCCGACGCTTTGCCGAAATGGGCGCGCATGTGCCAAAGGGCGTGCTTCTGGTCGGCCCGCCGGGTACCGGCAAAACACTTCTGGCGCGCGCCGTGGCGGGTGAGGCCGGTGTGTCGTTTTTGTCGATCTCCGGCTCGGACTTTGTTGAGCTTTACGTCGGCGTCGGCGCAAGCCGCGTGCGCGACCTGTTTGAGCAGGCAAAAAAGCTCGCTCCCGCCATTGTCTTCATTGATGAGATCGACGCAGTCGGCCGCCAGCGCGGCGCGGGACTGGGCGGCGGTCATGATGAGCGCGAGCAGACGCTGAATCAGCTTCTGGTCGAGATGGACGGCTTCGGCAAAAATGAAGGCGTCATCGTTCTGGCTGCAACCAACCGCAAGGATATTCTGGATCCCGCACTGCTGCGCCCCGGCCGCTTTGACCGGCAGGTCTACGTCGGCACGCCAGACTGGCGCGGCCGTGAGGCCATCCTGCGCGTCCATTCCAAGGATAAGCCGCTGGCCGAAAACGTCGAGCTTTCCGTCATTGCAAAGGCAACTGCCGGCTTTACCGGCGCAGATCTGGAAAACCTGCTGAATGAGGGCGCGCTCCTTGCAACGCAGCGCGGCCGCCGCGTGATCACCATGCGCGATCTTGAGGATGCCATGATTAAGGTCATCGCAGGACCGGAAAAACGCAGCCGCGTCGTGCCGCAGCATGAGCGCCGCCTTGGCGCCGTCCATGAGGCCGGACACGCCATCAGCATGTATTATCTTCCCACGCAGGATCCCGTTCACCAGATCACGATCGTTCCGCGCGGCACAGCCGGCGGCATGACCATCAGTCTGCCCACGGATGACAGCGCCTATCTCTCGCGCAATGAGATGTTTGAGGAGCTTGTTGCACTGATGGGCGGCCGCGTTGCCGAACAGCTCAAGCTGGACGATATTTCAACCGGCGCATCGAATGACCTGCACCGCGCGACAGAGCTTGCGCACGACATGGTCGCCAAATATGGCATGAGTGCGCGCCTTGGGCCCGTCAACTATGCCTCCGGCGGCGAGGTCTTCATCGGCAGAAGCTATGAAAAGACCAAGTCCTACTCTGAAAAGGTCGCCGGTGAGATCGATGATGAGGTACACCAGCTCTTACAGCAGGCGTATGACCGCTGCCGCGCGCTCCTTGAGGCGCACGATGCGCAGCTTTGCGCCGTTTCCGACTATCTGCTGGAAAACGACACCATGACACGGCCGCAGTTTGAGGCTGTCATGGAGGGTCGCCCGCTCCCCGCGCCCGACGCACCGGAGGCCGCGCAGAGTCTTGCGTTCTCGGCCGAGGCACTCTCCTCCGCCGCCGAGCAGACTGATCCTGCCGCAGGGGCAGAGCGCTGACAGACAG
>CAZPYW010000062.1:0-9092 GCA_964590095.1 uncultured Oscillospiraceae bacterium
AGCCGTGATTGTGTTACGATTTAGAATAATGAATTGTATCAGGAGGTTTCTTATGGCAGAAGAAAAAGACCTTCTCATGTATAAAGGCTATCCCCTTATGAGAAAGGATTCCATCGTTTACTACGGCTCCATGGCCGACTCGCACATCATCATGCTTCAGATTCTCGAGACGACGAAGAAGGGCGATGTGGATATCGCCACCAAGGTCTCGGTTGAGCTTCAGCTGACCGACCCCAATGCCCGCGCCAAGGATCGCGTCGTCAAGAAAAGCGTCAAGGACGGCTTCTATACCGCGCTGGACGTGGGCTGTGTCTGGCTCAGACGCGCGCTTTCCGCAAAATAATACACACCCGCAGCCGGAGCATCTGCTCCGGCTGATTTTTTTGTATCACCGTACTTTTGTGTATATTCACAGGAAAACCGGATACAATATCCGTGCGACTTCTTTTTCATTTTTCCATTCCTCTTTGCCGTGAACGCCGAGCGCGCTCACGGCACTTTTTTCGTTTTCCGCGTAGTTTTCCAATTTTCCGGCATACTAATACCAGCTTCAAGCAACGCTTTGAAAACCGGAGGGAGTATATGGCACAGCTTCATACCGGCGGTCAGACCATCGTCTTTGACCACGCGCCGGTCATCCTTTCACACAGCGCCATCGGCGGACGCATGGAGGGCGAGGGGCCGCTTGGCGGCGCATTCGACTACGTCAGCCGCGATACGCGCTTTGGGCAGAAGACCTTTGAACAGGCGGAAACGCGCCTGCAGGAGCTGGCGCTGGACACGGCGGCGGGTAAGGCCGGACTTACCTACAGCGACATCGACGTTCTGTTTGCAGGAGACCTTCTGAATCAGTGCATCGGCTCAGCCTTTGCCTCGCGCGGGACAAGCATTCCGTTTCTGGGGCTGTACGGCGCGTGCTCGACCATGGCCGAGGCGCTGCTTCTGGCCGCCGGCGCGGTAAACGCGGGCTATGCGCGAAAGGCGGCGGCACTGACCTCATCGCATTTTGCCGCCGCCGAGCGGCAGTACCGCTTTCCCCTGGCCTATGGCGGCCAGCGCACACCAACGGCGCAGCGAACGGTGACGGCCGCGGGCTGCTGCATCGTGGCAAGCACCGGCCGCGGCGCACAGCTTGAGTGTGCAACCGTCGGAAGCGTCACCGACTATGGCATCAGGGACGCGGCCAACATGGGCGCGGCGATGGCGCCCGCCGCATATCACACACTGGCGGCGCATTTCCGCGACACTGGACGGACACCGGCAGACTATGATCTGATCGTGACCGGCGACCTTGGGCAGCTTGGCGCAGCGCTTTTGTGCGAGCTGTTCTCGCGCGATGACATCCAGCTGCGCCCACGCTATCAGGACTGCGGCGTCATGATCTTCGACTCGACACGGCAGGATGTCCATGCAGGCGGCTCAGGCTGCGGCTGCGGCGCGTCGGTGCTGTGCGGGTATCTGCTTCCGCAGATCGCGCGCGGAACGCTGCGGCGGCTTTTGTTCTGCGCCACCGGCGCACTGATGTCGCCGACATCCAGCTGGCAGGGCGAGAGCATTCCCGCCATCTGTCACGCCATTTCGATCAAAGCAGGAGGGGCTTGAGTGGAATATCTGAAAGCATTTCTGGTGGGCGGGCTGCTGTGTCTGATCGGGCAGATTCTGATCGACAAAACCGGCCTCACGCCCGCGCGCATTCTGACGGCCTATGTTGTCTCGGGCGTTGTGCTTGGCGCGCTTGGCGTCTATGAGCCGCTGGCCGACTGGGCGGGCGCGGGCGCGACCGTACCGCTGACCGGCTTTGGGTACAATCTTGCAAAGGGCGTCAAAACAGCCGTCGCGGAGCAGGGGCTTCTCGGTGCACTGACCGGCGGCTTTACCGCGGCAGCAGGCGGTATTGCGGCAGCCGTCTTTTTCGGGCTTCTCGCCGGACTTTTTGCCCGTCCAAGGGATAAATTCTGAGTTTTCGGGTATGATATCTCTGCGGCAACGCCGCACAATGAAACCGCATGGAGGACTTTTCATGGATAACCGCAGAAGTGAGCAGCAAAACCGTACCAATCCCTCTGCCGCGCAGAACGCAAAGCAGAGCCGCACCGCACAGGGCGGCACCAATGCAAATACGACCACCCAGAAGCAGGCACGCACGGAAAACCGCAAATAACTGACGGAGTCCGGACGCATTCGCGTCCGGACTCCGTTTTCGCTTTGCCTTTTCTTATGGAAGCTCGACGGCCTGTCCGGCATCAAAGAAGTACAGGTACTTCGCCTTGACCGGCTGTCCGTAAATGCGTGAAAGCGCCAGCGCGTAGGCTGAGAGCTGCGGGGCGTAGTCAGCCGTTTTCTCCTCAAGCCGCCCCGCCGTGCGGTCGGTCTTGAAGTCCACGATGACAAGTCCACCGTCCTCCTGCCAGAAGCAGTCCACAACGCCCTGAAGCATGACCTGCTCTCCCGCAGCGTCCGCAAGATATGCCCCCGCATCCGTCAGAATGGAGAACTTAAACTCGCGCACCGGCTCATGCGCGGCCAGAATGCGCTGTCCAAATGCGCCGGTAAAGAGCGTCAGGATCTGCGAAAGGTTGACGCTCTGCGCCTGCTGCTGTGTCAAAAAGTGTTCCGCGGTCAGCCGCGCAAGCTCGCCCTCCAGCCCCTCGCGCGTGGTGCAGGCGGCATAGCGTACATACTGCATGAACAGATGCGTGGCGCTTCCCTTTTCTCTGCCGCTCAGCTGTGTGCGCGGCGTAAAATCCGGTCGGCGGAAGGCCTCGGGCTTTTCCGCGCGAAGCGGCTGCGCCTCCTGCGCCGCCTCCAGATCCAGCTCGCGCCCCTTCAGCTGTGTCGCCGTCAGCTTGGAAGCCGTCCGCGTTGCAGCCATATGCGGATAGACAAAGTCCAGCAGCTCCTCGTCCACCTCGCGGACGGGCTGTGCGGCAGACTCTTGCTTCTGCACGGCATCCGTCCCTGCATGGGCGCGCTCGCCGCCGGTGTGATAGCAGATCTTCCACGGCACGTCTGAAACCTGGCTGTAGGGATTGTCGCCGCAGACTGCGAACAGCTCGCCCGCCTCCGTCCGGCAAAGCGCCTGCATCAGCACCCAGTCGCCGCAGCTGAGCGCCGCCATTGAGACCTCCGGCCGCAGCGGGCGCGAGATGGAGCGGTTCCACTTTTCAAGCGTTTTATCAAGCTTTGCCTCGCAGTAGCTCATAATCAGCATTTCCTTTGCGCGCGTCATGGCAACATACAGCACGCGCATTTCCTCGGCCAGCAGCTGCCGCTTGCGCTTGCGTGAGAGCGCCATGCGCGCAATGCCGGAATAGTACGCTTTTGCCTCGGCATCGACGATATTCGTGCCGATCAGCAGCTCATCATCCAGTATAGCCGCCGAGCGCATGTCCTCCTGGTTGAATTTGCTGGAAAGTCCAGCCAGAAATACGACCGGATATTCCAGTCCCTTCGACTTGTGAATACTCATCAGGCGCACCGCATCCATAGCCGCGTCCGGCTGCGAACCGGCGGCCGCGCCGCCGCTTTCTGCCAGACGGTCAAGAAATGCGCAGAAGCCGCTCAAGCTCCCGCCATAGGCCGCCGCGTTGTCCTCGGCCAGCTGACGCAGCGCAAGGAGATTTGCCGCGCGCGTCTCGCCGTTGGGCATGGCCAGAAACACGCTGTCAAGACCGGTCGTAAGCAGAAGCTCATCCATCAGCTCGCACAGCGGAAGCTCGCGCGCGCGGCGGCGCGCGTGTGACAGCCACGAAAGAAACTGCGCCAGATGCGCGTTTTCCCCCTGCTTTTCACAGAGGCTGTCATAAAGGTCGCCCGCAGTTGAGCCTGCGCGCGCGGCGGCCAGCTCCTCCGGCGAAAAGCCGAACACCTGACTTGCCATTGCCGTGACAAGCGGAATATCGCGGTGCGGGTTGTCCACAATCTGCAAAATCGCAGCAAACACCTCACACTCGGTCGTGGCAAGCAGACTCCCGCCGCGGTCGCTGACGCACCCGATCTGATGCCGCGCCAGCGCAGCGGCATAGCTCTCTGCCGCAGAAGACGGCGAGCGCATCAAAATCACGATATCCCCCGCGCGCACAGGGCGCAGCGTCTGCCCGTCCATCACCTGTGTGCCGTCATGGAGCATCCGCTCAATGCGCGCGGCCACAAACTCGGCCTCGGTGTCGGCCTTGGTCGCCTTTTTTTCGCCGCCCGTCTCCACCTGGATGCAGTGCAGCTCGATCTTGGGCTGCGGCGTCGGCAAAAACGACTGGTTGCCGTTTTTCAGCGCCTCATCCTGCGTATAGTCCAGCTCTGCCGCCTGTCTGTGCATGACAAGTGAAAACACATCGTTGACCGCTCTTAAAATCTCAGGCCGTGAGCGGAAATTCTCAGAGAGGATGATCTTGCGTCCGCTGTCCGTGCTGTTCTGCTGCGTTTGATACGTTCGATATTTTTCCAGAAAGATGCTCGGGTCTGCCAGCCGGAAGCGATAGATCGACTGCTTGACGTCACCGACCATAAAGCGGTTTTTGCCGTCTTTGGATACGGCCTCAAAAATTCGCTCCTGTACGGCGTTTGAGTCCTGATACTCATCGACCATGATCTCACGGTAGCGTGCGGCGATCTCGCGCGCAGCCGCCGACGGCAGATTGCTGTTCCGCTGCCACAGCAGGCGCAGACTCTGGTGCTCAAGGTCAGAAAAGTCAAACAGCCTTCTGCGCCGCTTCTCCTCAGAAAAGCGCGTGTCAAACAGTTCAACCAGCTCAAGAAGCCCCCTGATCGCCGGTGCGCTGTTTTCCAGATCACGTATGACGCGTTCAGATGGTGCGTAAAAGGCCTTCTGCGCGGCGCGGATGCCCGCAAGCGCGGATGCACGCAGTTCCTTGGTCGTTTCCTTGCGTGCCGCGTCCAACGGCTTGCGGATGGGCTTCAGCGTTCCAAAGCCGGTGATCTGGTTTTCGTAAAATTCATCCCACGTTTTGCACGCGGCAAGCGCGCGCACGGCGCGCAGATTTTCCTCCACAAGCGGCGCATGCACCGCAAGCAGAACATCATCGTCCCGCATCAGCCGCAGCGCCTCATCCAGATTGCGCGCCGCTGCATCCAGCGCCTGCCGCAGCTCCTCGATCAGATATGCGCCCCAGAGGGTCTCCTCAGCGCGCTGGCCGTCAGAGAAAACATAGGCCGCTTTACACCGCGCTATCCAGCCCTCCGGTGAGACGCGGCAGCGCACCGCGTCGTAGACGTCCATCACAAGGCCGTACAGCCGCGCATCGTCGCGGCCATAGCCCAGCTGGTCGATCAGTGCGCGGCGGTCGGGATGCGCATCCAGCGTTGTGTACAGCTCCTCCAGCAGATCGTCAAAGATACTCTGGCGCAGCGCAGATGTCTCCTGCTCCTCTCCCACGCGAAAATCCGCAGGAATGTCCAGCACGTGCGCGTACTCGCGCAGGATGGACGCGCAGAAGGCGTGAACGGTCGAGATCTGCGTCAGGTAAATGCGCGTGGACTGGCGCTGCAAATGGACATTGTCCGGCTCTGCGGCAAGCCGCTTTGCAAGCTCCTTTGCGATTTTCGCGCGCAGCTCGGCCGCAGCGGCCTTGGTGTAGGTAATGATCAGAAAATCGTCCAGATTGACCTCGTGCGTATCGTCGCAGACCTGTGCCAGAAGCCGGTCAACCAGAACCTTGGTCTTGCCCGAACCCGCTGCCGCCGAAACCAGCAGCGCCCCGCCGCGATGGTCAACCACCGCCTGCTGCGCAGCAGTCAGCCTGATCTCAGCCATTTTGGCACCTCCTTTCAACCTCACGCCAGAATTCCTCCGGCTTCAGCTTTGCAATCGGCCGCACATCGTGGCGGCACGCGTCGCGGTGGCAGACCGCACGGTAGTCACAGTAGATGCACGCGCCCTTTTTCTCTCCGCGGTCAATGGGATTCGGCGTCAGAACACCGGACAGGATCTCATCCGTCTGCGCCGCAAGTGTTGCGCGGACAACGTGCTCCAGCTGAGCAAGCTGCTCACGCGAGGCAATGCCGTCAATTTTTCCTCCGCGCTCCTGCCTGAGCGGCAGGTATTTTGGCTGCGACTCATACGGCTCCATCGCCTGTAATATATCCGCATCGTCCAGCACCAGACCCTTGCGCCGCCGATGCTCGCTTCGTATTTTTTCCAGGCTTTCATCCACGTTGTCGCTTTCCACGTGCTCCACATCCGTTCTGGCCGGAACATAGAGCACACCCGCCGGCCATATGGGCTTTTCATAGTACATCCGGCCATATTCGCGCAGCGCGAACAGATAGATCAGCATCTGCATCCCCTGTCCGCACAGAATGTCGGCATAATCAAAATCCTTGTGGCCGGTCTTATAGTCCACCACGCGATAATATGCCCCGCCGTTCGTCTCATAAAGATCGACGCGGTCGACAAAGCCCGACAGCACGCCGACACCGCGCGTACCTGCAACGCGCACCGGCGGCAGCGCGCCGTGGCGCGAAAAGTTCAGCTCCACGTCGTGCGGCTGGAACGCGGAAATGCGAAGCTCATTTCCCACGTCTGAGACAACCGAGAGCACCTCATCCATATTCCGCGAAAAGAGATAGCCAAATCGCTCGCCGCGCCGCGCAAGATCGGGCAGGAACTCGCGGATGTAGGCCGCGGCGTGCCGCTGCGCGACAGCGCGCAGCGCCTCGTCCGAAAGGACGGCAAAGCCGCCAGTTTTGGAAACCTCGTCCACCGTTTTTTCCAGTACGTAGTGGACAAACGTACCGAAAATGGGCGCGTCAAAGCGCGCCTGCCGCCACGGCTGCGCCCGCAGACCGTAGTTCAGGAAAAACGCCAACCGACAGCCCGCCAGCTGATCGATTCGTGAGGCCGAGAGCTGAATCTCGCTTCCGTAAAGGGCGTGAACCGTCCGCTCGGAAAGCGGCGTAAAGTCATATTCCGCGCATGCGCGCAGCGCAGCCAGCTCGCCGGAAAGAACACCGTCTGCTGCGCGTCCCTCACGCAGACGGACTGCCGCAGCCTCGCGCCGGTCGGCCGCAAAGCGTACATCGCCGTCAGCTGTCGCGCAAAGCGCAGGAAACAGCTCCTGCGTGCGCAGATAGAGAAACGACGGCTGCTCGCCGCTGCACGAAAGGGCGCAGCTTTCCGTTGCGGCAGAAAACGCGGCATAGACCCAGCCAAGCTCACGCGCCAGGCGGTGCTCCTGCTCGGGGGAAAGCGGCAGCTGCATGGCAAGGAGCTTTTCGCGCTCAGCCTGTGAGAAAATACCAACGCTCAGCTCAAATGACGGAAGCAGTCCCTCCTCCGCGCCCAGCACGATCAGATGCGGCGCGCGTTTATGCCGGAACGCAGGCAGCGCGCCCAGCTGCACCTCATCCACCGTGGCGGGAATGGTGCCGACGGAATACTGTGACAGCAGCATCCGGAACACCTGTGTAAACGTGTCGCCGTCCATCTCGCATGCACCAAGCACCAGCGCCATCTGCTCCATCGCCTGCATCAAAATCTCATGCAGCTGGCAAAGCTCCTGCGCCTGCTGGCGTCTTGCCTCCTGCTCCAGCTGCGCGACCTGTTCGGCCAGCCGCTGGCGCAAAAGCGTCTGCTCGCAAAAATCATCCAGTGCCGCCAGCATCTGTGACACATTTTTTGCCCTGCTCCAGCCGTCACGCAGCGCGCGCAGCGGCGCAACGCCGCTCTCCCGCCATACGTTCAGCTGTGCAAGCGCTTTTTCCGCGTCCGCGTCCCAGGGAACACCATAGCCGCGCGGGTGCATCGTCCACGGCTCACACCACTGGCTGCCGCGGATGCTCCACGTATAGACATAGCGCTCAAGCCTGTCGCATTCCTCGGGCGCAAGCATACTGAGCATGGACTTGAGATACCGAAGCACCGCATCCGCGTCAAACCGCGAGATCGCATCCAGCGCGCACAAAAGCGCCGCGAACAGCGGCTTTTGCAGGATGTCTGCATTACCGGCAAAATACGCCGGAATCCCCGCGCGCGCAAAAATCCGCCGCAGATGCAGGACATAGCGCGCAGGCTCAGAGACGGCGATGCAGATATCCCGATAGCGCGCACCCTCGCGCACCAGCTTTTGCACGCGCCAGGCCGCATACCGGCACTCCTGCGCCGCAGAGGATGCGCTGTGAAGGAAAAGCGCGTCCGGCTGCTCACTCTCCGCAGTAAAGCGCGGTGCAAACAGACCGTCAAGCCAGCGCGCAAGCGCCGCCGCGCGCGGACGCGTCCCCTCCGGCTGCTGCGTGATGACCGGCACGTTCCAGCGTGCTGCAATCCGTCTGAGCGACTGCGCCGTTTCGTTTGCCGTCTGGAATGCGCTCCCCGCGCCGCCGGCGCAAAGCGCAAGCGTGACAGCGCGCGCACCTTTAATCAGTGCAGTCAGGATTTGCAGCTCAACGGCGGTAAAATCGCTGAACCCGTCGACCCAGATCGTCTTGTCGGCTGCATAATCCGTCTGCCGCAGCAGCGCTTCCAGCCGCGTCAGCCGCGTAACAGGGTCACTGCGTCCCGTTTTACAGACGGAGAGATAGCTTTCATAAATCAGCGACAGCTCACTGAGCTTCTGTGCAAAGCTTCCGCTCAGCTGCTCTGCTGCTGCGCGCAGCGCCTCGGGCTGCAGACCATAGCTCATGAACTCCTCAATAGCGGTACAAAGGCGCTGTAAAAATTCACTTTTTGTGCTGATCGCCGCGTAGTATTTCAGCTGCGGCCGCACGCGCGAGACGGCCAGATACATGCTGACAAAGCGCCCACCCTTGTCCAGGTATTCCTCACACACGCCGCCATAGATGGAAAACAGGCGGCTTGCCAGCCGTGAGAAGCTGAGCACCTCAGCATAGCGGCTGATGCTGTCGCCGCCTGCGGCGCACAGCGCGCGCTCGGTTTCATGCGAGTACTGCTCCGGCACGATCAGAATCTGTCCCGCCGTCCCTGCGCGCGCACAGTCACAGATGCGCCCGATCAGCGCGGCGCTATTTTGCAGTCGGTCGCTTCCGCAGATGAGTGTGAGCATGGTTTTCCCCCATTTCTTTTGTTCTTGATTGGGTTGATGTGGCCGCGCAGCGGCGCGGGATTTTCGCACGCGGAG
>CAZPYW010000063.1:0-9057 GCA_964590095.1 uncultured Oscillospiraceae bacterium
CGCCCTTTGGGCGCAAAAATGCCGCGCTTTCGCGCGGCATTGGCCGGTTATTCCAGATCGGGTGTGGACTGTTCAAGCAGCTGCGGCTCAGCCGCGCCGTCAGAAAAGCGCAGCGACAGAACGCCCTGCGGCACGTTGATCGCGGCCTCCACGCATTTGCCGCGTTCGGCTGCGGCCTGCTGCGCCAGCTGCAAAAGCTCCGTCATGACCGCACGCGTCAGCACGCTGCCGCGCCAGTGAAACGTAAAATCCGGCTGGCGCTTGCGCAGTGCCTGCCGGATGCGCTTGTCCGCATCCTCGGGCTTTGTCAGCGACAGCCCCTTCTTCCGGTAGTAAAACGCGTCGCCGCACGGTGCAGCGGGTGCCGCGTAGATCAGCGGCAGGTGATCGCGGAAGATATGTCTGTCACCAAGGCCGTAATAGTCAAATCGCTCACAGCCGCATGCGCCCAGCGTCAGATCAAAGGTCATGTCATAGTGCAGCCACTGTCCCTCGGTTTTGATCAGATTCCACGTGTGGCGGTATTTGACGCCGTGCTCGGGGTCATTGCCGCACAGCAGCACGATGCATTCCAGCCCCAGCTGCGCGCAGAGATATTTGACCGTTTTCGCAATGCCCTCGCACACGCTGACGCCGAGCATCAGCGGCCCGATGATCTCGTGCGAATACTCCTTTTTCAGCTTGTCATAGCGCACGCTGCCGGTGATAAACCGGTGGATAAAGGCCAGCTTTTCCTGTTCGGACGCACCGGAAAGCGGACGCAGAAGGCGCGTACAGCGGGCGCTCAGCGCCTGCTGCTGTTCGCGCATGCGGCTTTTATCAAACAGATACACCGGCCGCAGCATAGCATAGTCTGCATTCGGATAAAAATGCAGCGTGTAGTCCTTGAGATAAAACAGCTCCGGATGATCCAGCCGCAGCAGACAGAAAATATCCGCAAGGCGGCGGTTTTCCAGATGCAGCACCCGAATTTCGGGCGAAAACGCGGCAAAGCCGGAAAGCATCGCCTCATAGACGCTTTTCTCCGGCTTTGTCAGACGGTCATGGTAATACTGCTCCATGCCTCACGCGCCCGCGTCCGGCGCTGCGTCTCTGGTGCGCTGAAGCCACGCTGTGCCGCACAGAACCATGAAAATACCCAGCACCTTGAGCCAGCTGAACATCCCATAGAAGACCCAGTCCAGCACCAGCGCCGCGCCGAGATTGCCGACCAGCGTCAAGATGGCCGCAAGCAGCGCGCTGGAGCGCAGCGTACCGATGATGATCAGCACCATGGCAATCAGACCGGCCACACCGCCAAGGTAGACCCAAAGCGGAACGGAGGCGATATGCCCCAGTGACAGCTCTGCGCCGTTTCCGGTCACAAAGACCAGCACGACCGAGAGGATCGTTGCCTCAATGTAGTTGATCAGTGCACCGTTTGCCGTACCAAAGACCTGTCCGGCCTTGACGTTCATCATCTTATTGACGGAGTTGAAGAAGCCGTGTAAAAACGCGACGATATAGTAAAACATGCTGCCACCTCCTAGTTGAATACGACCAGCGCCACACCGGCCACGACCAGCAGATAGGCCGGAAGCTGCTTGACGTGAAAACGCCGCTTCGGCATTCCGAACAGCCCCAGCTGATCGATCAGACTGGAGGAGATCAGCTCGCCCGCCGTTGCGATGGCAAGCACCGCCGTTGCGCCGATCTCAAGCGTACACCAGCTGCTGGTTGAGACCATGGCGATTCCCATTGCGCCGACCAGATAGACGTACCACGGCGCGCCCGCAAAACGGATGCGCTGGCGCTTGCACAGCAGATACACCAGCAAAAGCACCATCGCGATCCCATGGACGAACGCGCAGATGCCGAACAAGCTGTAGTAGTTGCCCAGCTGTCCGTTCAGCGAGACCATGATGCCCTGCAGCACACCGGCAAGCAGTAATAACAGACAATAAACCATATAAACGACCTCTTTCTGCGGCTCTCCGTGTGGTAGAGCCGCGTTTCTATGCATGATAGAGCGCCATGCGCAGGGCTTTCGACCGCCGTCGCGGGATTTTTCCGCCGAGATCTAGAACAGGCGGGTGAAAAATTCACAATTCCGGCGTATACTGGCAGCAAAGCCTTTGAAAGGATGAACGATATGCGCAGACTTCTGATTTTCGGTGACTCGATCATGAAAGGCGTGATCTTTGAAAACGGCAGATACCATCTGTGTCGGGGTCACGACTTTTCATTTTTATCGGACGACGGCATTGCCGCCGAGAATTACGCCAAAATGGGCGCGACGATCAAAACCGGTCTTTCGCTGATGCAGCGCCGGCTGGGTGCATGCGACGCGGAGACGACGGTGCTGCTGTCCTTTGGCGGGAATGACTCAAACTTTGACTGGGCGCGCGTCTCAAGAGAGCCGTCGCTTGTCCATCCGCCCGCCGTGCCGGAGGAGGAATTTATCCGGACGTATCAGGCGGCCATCGGCCTTGCGCGCGAGCGCGGCGCGCAGGTTGTGGCCTGTACGCTCTTTCCGCTTTCACCCGAGCGCTATTTCCGGACGATCAGCGCGGGAAACGACACGGCGGCAATTGCCGCCTGGCTTGGCGACAAGGCACAGCTCTATCGCTGGCAGGAATACTATAATGCGCTGGTTTGCAGGCTTACGCGCGAGAGCGGCTGTACGCTGCTGGATCTGCGCGCATCGTTCCTGCGGCGAAACGACCTGCCGCAGCTGATCTGTGAAGACGGAATCCACCCCACGCAGGAGGGACACGACCACATCCACCGCTTTTTGTCGGACGCGCTGCGCTGATCACGCCGCGCGCAGAAGCAGCGCCTGCAGCAGCCCCAGCGCCAGCAGATGCGCCGGATAGAAAATGTAAAACAGTCTGCCGCTTCCGCGTCCGCGCTGACCGTTTGCCAGTGCGAGCGGCGCAATCGCGGCGCAGCAGCCCGCCGCATAGAGCAGGCTCACACTGTCAAATCCGCCCGCCCCTGCGCCAAGCAGGGCAAAGCCGACAACCGCCGCCGCGCACTGCCACGCTTCGCGGCAAAGGGAAAAGGCGGCAAGCAGAAGCAGCCCGCGCAGACCATAGTCCGGCGCGGCATAGCCCAGAAAGGAAAGCAGCGCAAGCGCGCGCCAGCATCGTCCGCCGCGCGGCAGCGCGCGCGTCGGCGCGAGCAGCTCACACAGGAGAAGCCCCGCGATAAGCGTGTAGAAGATCGACTGCTGCGCAGACAGAAGCGTCAGCGCGCCAAGCCGGAGGCGAAGCAGGGGCAGACAGACTGCCGGAAGCGCAAGCGCCAGCGTTCCGGCGCGTTCTCCGGCCGCGCATTCATGCCAGATGCCCCAGCAGACGGCGCAGAGACAGACTGCTGCACACAGCCAGCTGACGGGCGCAGCGCTGCACGTAAGGCCGCTTTCCGGTGCGCTTGCAAAGCAGAGGGAATAGGGCACTGCGCTTACAAGCGCGCCCGCCAGAAGCCGCCGCGCATGACGCGGACGGTTGGCAGTATGACGCCAGCCCTGTACCGCCTGCCACGCGAACAGGGGGAATGCAATTCGCCCGATCGTCCGCAGCAGGGTGCACAGCGGCTGCGCAAGCAGGCCGCAGCGGAAGAAAACCGCGGCGGCGTGGTCAAAAAGCATGGCGCAAAGCGCCAGAAGCTTCAGAGAAAAGGAGCTCATCCCGCCTGTGCCGCGCCTTACAGCGCGGCCATTTTTTCGTTGATGGCGTCCTCACCTGCGCGCATGGCCTCAAGCGTCTGCGCAAGCAGCGTGTCAAGCTCCCAGCCCAGCATGTCCGCGCCGCGCTGGATGATCTCGCGCGAGCAGCCCGCCGCGAATTTTTTATCCTTGAACTTTTTCTTGAGCGATTTAAGCTCCATGTCCTTCGTGCTTTTGCTTGGACGCATCAGTGCCGCCGCCCAGATCAGGCCGGTCAGCTCGTCCGCGGCAAAGAGCACCTTTTCCATCTCGTGCTCGGGTCGGATGTCCACCGTGATGCCATAGCCGTGGCTGGCCGTGGCGTGGATGGTGGCCTCGTCCACACCTGCCTCGCGCATCAGCTCCTGCGATTTGGTGCAGTGCTGCTCGGGGTACTGTTCAAAGTCCAGATCGTGCAGCAGACCGACGTTTGCCCAGAAGTCGGCCTCTGCGCCATAGCCAAGCGTATTTGCGTACCAGCGCATGACGGCCTCGACCGTCAGTGCGTGCTGAAGATGGAAGCGATCCTGATTGTATTTGGTGAGCAGCGCCCACGATTGCGTTCTGTCCATAGCCATTCCTCATTTTCTGTTGCCTCCGGTCTGAGGGCGGCCGCGCCGCGCCGGACGAAAGCAGTTTATCTCTCGCAATCTTACGCCCAAACCGCCGCGCTGTCAAGAAAAGATTGCTGCCGCGTCAGGGCGCGAATTTTGTATAGACCTCACCGGCGCGCAGCGCGGCGCCTGCATGCGCGGCAAGCTCGGAAACGGTGCAGAAGCGGTAGCCCTGTGCCGTCAGTGCGTCGATGGCGGCCAGCGCCGTTTCCACCGAGCGCATGGAAAGATCGTGCATCAAAATGATGTCGCCCGCACCTGCGTTTTGCAAAATGGCCTGCAGGCTGTGCGCGCTGGCAGTCTCATCCCAGTCGCGCGGGTCAACCGACCACAGGATAACGGCTTGTCCTGCCTCGCGCGCGGCCTGTCGGAGGGCATCCGAATACAGCCCGCCGGGCGGGCGAAACAGCCTTGGCACCGCGCCGCAGCAGTCAGTCACCGCCGCAATGTTGCGGCGCAGATCGTCATAGACCGCCTCCTGCGACAGCTGGTGCATATAGTCATGACAGCAGCTGTGCAGCCCGATCTCGTGCCCCTCCTCCGCTGCGCGGCAGAGCGTCTGCGGGTAGCGCGCGATGCGATAGGCGCAGACGAAAAATGTTGCCTTTACGCCGCGCTCGCGCAGCCCGTCCAGCAGCCGCTCGGTGATCTCGCCCGATGGGCCGTCGTCAAAGCTCAGCGCAAGCATTCCCGCCTCTGGCGCTGCGGCGGCTTTTGCGCAAAGCCCCGCGCCAAGCGCCAGCGCCAGCAGCGCGGCCGTGATTTGCCTTCTCATGCTCGTTCCTCCTTTTGATTTATTATGTGCGTTTTTCTGCATAGGATTTGACGTTCTGTACAAAATCGGTTACTATATAGAATATACACAGATCTGCTTGTGAGGAAATTATGCTGGATAAACTGAAACTGGTGGAAGAACGCTATCTCGAGGCGGCTGAGCGCATGGCGCAGCCCGAGTTTTATAACGACCCCAAGGCTGCGGCCAGACTGATGAAGGAGCAGCGGCAGCTTGAGCCGATCGTGACGGCCTATCGCAGCTATCGCAAGACGCTTGCCGAACAGGACGGGCTGCGTGAGCTGCTTGCCGAGGGGCTTGAGCCGGAAATGAAGGCGCTTTGCCAGGAGGAATTTGCGCAGAACAAAAAGACGCTGGAAACGCTGGAGCGCGAGCTGAAGCTGCTGCTGCTGCCGCGCGACCCCAACGATGAGAAAAGCGTCATCATGGAGATCCGCGGCGGCGTGGGCGGCGAGGAAAGCGCGCTGTTTGCCCACAGTCTGTACCGGATGTACACCATGTATGCCGAGAAGAAGCGCTGGACGGTTACGCTCCTGAACTACAGCGAGACGGAGCTTGGCGGCGTAAAAGAGGCTGATTTTGAAATCAGCGGCTTTGGCGCGTACTCGCGGCTCAAGTTTGAGTCCGGCGTGCATCGCGTTCAGCGTGTGCCGGAAACGGAATCCGGCGGGCGCGTACACACCTCCACGGCGACGGTTGCCGTTTTGCCCGAGCTGGAACAGGCTGAGGTCAACATTCGCCCCGAGGACATTGAGATGCAGGTTTTCCGCTCATCCGGCGCGGGCGGCCAGCACATCAACAAGACCTCATCGGCGGTGCGCCTGATTCATAAGCCCAGCGGTATCGTCGTCTCGTGCCAGGAGGAGCGCTCACAGGTGCAAAACCGCGAAAAGTGTATGCAGATGCTGGCCTCCAAGCTCTATCAGATCGAGCAGGAGCGCATTGATTCAGCCGTCACGTCCGAGCGGCGCAGCCAGGTTGGAACCGGCATGCGCAATGAGCGCATCCGGACGTATAACTTCCCGCAGGGACGCGTGACCGATCACCGCATCGGTCTGACGCTGTATAAAATCGACGCAATCATGGACGGCGATCTGGAAGAGCTGACCGAGGCGCTGATCACTGCCGATCAGGCCGAAAAGCTACAGCGCAGCGAGCAGTGACGCCGCCGCGCAGGGAAAGAGGATGTTCTGTTGAATACCAGACTGTTTACCGAATTTACCGATGAAAATATCGCCCTTGGCGCGCAGATTCTGCGCAGCGGCGGTCTGCTTGGCATTCCGACCGAAACGGTCTATGGTCTTGGCGCGAATGCGCTGGACGCGGATGCCTGCCGCCGCATCTATCTGGCCAAGGGGCGGCCACAGGATAACCCGCTGATCATCCACGTGCCGGACAGCAGCTGGCTGACGCGCTATTGCCGCGATGTGCCGGAAAGCGCCTATCGTCTGGCCGAGGCGTTCTGGCCGGGGCCGCTGACAATGATTTTGCCGAAGCGGGAGATCGTCCCCATGCGCACCACGGGCGGGCTTGACACGGTCGGCGTGCGCTGTCCCAACCATCCGGTGACGCTGGCGCTGATCCGTGCGGCCGATGTGCCCATTGCCGCGCCGTCGGGCAACACCTCCGGCCGGCCAAGCCCCACCACGGCAGCTGACATGATGGAGGACATGGACGGTAAAATCGACGGCGTATTTGACGGCGGCGCGTGCCGCGTGGGCGTGGAGTCCACCATCATTGATCTGACGTGTACGCCGCCGCGCCTGCTGCGGGCGGGCGGGCTTCCGCTGGAAGAGCTGCGGCGTGTACTGGGTGCGGTCACGGTAGACCCCTGCATCACCCAGCTGATGCAGGACGGCGACCGGCCAAGAGCGCCGGGGATGAAATACCGCCACTACGCGCCCAAGGCGCCCGTCACCGTTGTGACCGGCTGCGGCGAAAAAAGCGCCGCCTATATCGCCGCCCATGCGCCCGAGGGCGCGGGCGTGATCTGCTTTTCCGAGTATGTGCCGCTGTTTTCGCGGCAGATCGTGCATGACCTTGGCGCGGAGGCGGATAAAGCCGAGCAGGCAAGGCGTGTGTTTGACGCGCTGCGCGCGTTTGACGCGACCGACGTCAGCGCGATCTATGCCCAGTGTCCCGATGAGGCGGGGCTTGGCCTTGCCATTGGAAACCGCCTGAAAAAGGCGGCGGGCTTCCATGTGGTGGAGGTGTAGGCATGCTGCGCATTGGCATCACCGGCGGCACAGGCTGCGGCAAGACTGCCGTTTTGCGCCAGATTGCGGCGCGCGGCGGTGTGTGCGTGGACTGTGACGCACTGTATTATGACCTGCTGCGCCGCGATGATACGCTCCGCACGGCGCTGAGCGATGCATTTGGCGCGGTTTTTCTTCCGGATGGGAGTCTTGACCGCAGGCGTCTTGCCCAGACGGTCTTTTCCGATGAGGCGGCGCTGGCCAGACTGAATGCGATCGTGTTTTTTCACGTAGGCCGCGCAGTCACCGACTTGGGTGAGCGGGCAAGGGAGGCAGATACGCCGCTGTTTGCCGTGGATGCGATCAACCTGATTGAAAGCGGGCTTGGCACGCAGTGCGATGTGACGCTGGCGGTGCTTGCGCCCGAGGCGGTGCGGCTGCGCCGCATCATGGCGCGCGACGGCATTGACGAGGCTTATGCACGCAGGCGCATCCGCGCACAGAAGCCGGAGGAATTTTACCGCGCACACTGCCGCTATGTACTGGAAAATGGCGACTGCTCCGCTGAGGAGTTTTCGATAAAAGCAAATGATCTGCTGGATCAGATGATAAAGGAGAATATGATATGACCAAGGAAGAACGTGCAAAGCTGCTCTACAAGCCCAAAAACGGCTATGACCGCCTGACGGCGCAGGAAGAGGCCGAAATGAATGCCTATTGCGAGGACTATAAGAGCTTCCTCGACGCGTCCAAGACCGAGCGTGAGTGTGTCTTCACCGCCATCCGTCTGGCCGAGGCGCGCGGCTTTGTCGAGTATCGGCGCGGCATGGCGCTCAAGGCGGGCGACAAGGTCTACTGCAACAACCGCGGCAAGGCCATCATGCTGGCTGTCATCGGCACCGAGCCGCTGACGAGCGGCGCAAACATCGGCGCGGCACACACCGACGCGCCGCGTCTGGATCTCAAGCCCAATCCCCTGTATGAGGATGCGGAGATGGCGTATCTGAAGACGCATCACTACGGCGGCATCCGCAAATATCAGTGGGTCACCATCCCGCTTGAGCTGCACGGCAAGGTCATCCGCGCCGACGGCAGTGAGGTCTTTGTAACCATCGGCTCTGACCCCGCCGATCCGCAGCTGCTGATCAACGATCTGCTGCCGCATCTGGGCCGCGAGCAGGGCAAGAGACCGCTGAATGAGGCCATTCCCTCTGAATCGCTGAACATCCTGATCGGCGGCCGTCCCGAGGCCGATGACGACGGCTCTGACCGCGTCAAGCTGGCTGTGATGCGCCTGCTGCATGAGAAGTACGGCATCACCGAGGAGGATTTCATCTCTGCCGAGCTGGAGGCTGTTCCCGCCGCCAACGCGCGCGACATCGGCCTTGACCGCAGCTTTATCGGCGCGTACGGCCACGATGACCGCGTGTGCGCGTATGCCGAGCTTGCCGCGCTGTTTGCAGTCGAGCATCCGGCGAAGACTGCCGTGTGCATCTTTGCCGACAAGGAAGAGATCGGCTCTGAGGGCGTGTCCGGTATGCAGGGCGAGGCGTTTGAGACGTTCATGGCCGACCTGTGCAAGGCGCAGGGCGTTGATCTGCGTGAGTGTCTGGAAAAGTCGTTCTGTCTGTCTGCCGACGTGACGGCGGCCTATGACCCCAACTTTGCCGAGGTCTATGAGCGCCGCAACAGCGCCTATGTCAACTATGGCGTGGGTCTGTGCAAGTACACCGGCTCCGGCGGCAAGGGCGGCGCGTCCGATGCCTC